>DASSWH010000269.1:0-2979 GCA_035705175.1 Pseudidiomarina sp. | reverse complement strand
ACATCAAATTTGTTCAGTGTTTTCTGCTCACTGTTCACCATTTATTATTCACTGTACTCCGGCGAGTTCTAGGAGCTTAGGCTCCATAATGTCTGCGATGAGTGGTTGTGCTTCGCGATTCGGATGAATCCCGTCATTCTGCATTAAATTCTCATCAACAATAATTTTTTCCATAAAAAATGGAATCAACGGAATATCTGCCTGCTCAGCGACAGTTGGAAAAATATTTGCAAACATTTGACTGTAGCGTTGTCCATAGTTCGGCGGTATGCGAACTTGACTGAGAGCGACTCGAACATTTTGTCGCTGCAATTGGTCGATAATTTGTAACAGATTGTCTTGAATGGTTGCAGGCGTGAACCCACGCAAGCCATCATTACCACCCAGTTCGACGAACACGGCAGTAGGCTGATGTTTCTCAACTACACCGGGTAAGCGGTTCAACGCGCCTTGGGTGGTGTCGCCACTGATGCTTGCATTGATAAGCGTGATCTCTGGGTATTCGGTTTGCCAACGTTGCTGCAAAATACCCACCCATGACTCTTTGGGTGACATGCCGTAACCTGCACTTAGGCTATCACCGAGTACGACAAGTGAGACATTTGCGAAAACGGGACGTATAAGACCCAAGACGCAGATTACAAACACAAATTTAATCAGGAAGTTTTTCATAGATGCTTATTCAAACCACTCAGTTACGAAAAGACGTTCAGACTACCGACGGTATTCTACACATTTTACAGCCTATTGACCTGCAGATTGCTGCAGGTGAGACCGTTGCCATCGTCGGCGCGTCCGGTTCAGGGAAGTCAACACTGCTTTCTCTTTTGGCAGGGTTAGACCTAGCAAGTTCCGGAGATGTTCTTATAGATAACGTAAAGTTGAGCGAATTGGATGAGGAACAGCGTGCAAAAGTGCGCGCGGATAAGATTGGTTTTATCTTCCAATCGTTTCTACTGATACCAAGTTTGACCGCTTTAGAAAATGTCATGCTGCCGGCAGAGCTCGCTGGCAATCGCAATGCAGAGCAACAAGCTCGTGAATTACTCGGTAAGGTTGGATTAGCTGAGCGTTTGAAACACTATCCCAATCAACTTTCCGGCGGCGAGCAACAGCGCGTTGCGATTGCGCGTGCGTTTGTAGGAACTCCCAAAATTTTGTTTGCCGACGAACCGACCGGTAATTTGGATTCGAATACGGGGCACAAAGTCGAAGACTTGCTGTTCGAAATGAATCGAGAGTCGGGGACAACCTTAGTGATGGTTACTCATGACAATACCCTTGCTGCACGCTGCCAGCGCATTTTGCGCATGGATGCAGGGCAACTGACTGAGGATCAGCAGCATGTGGCATAAGATCTCTTGGCGACTCCTACGACAGGAGCTGAAACGCGGCGAGCTCACGATTATGGCCGCTGCCATTGTGTTGTCGGTGACAGCGGTACTCTCATTAAGCCTATTTACAGAGCGCCTGCAAGCTGGTTTGACAGCGCGCAGTGCTGAATTTTTGGCAGCCGATCGAGTGCTCAGCTCACGACGGACCATTGATCCGGCTTGGATTGATGAAGCGGAATCACGAGGTTTGCAAACGGCAAATCGCGTGGTCTTTAACTCCATGGCTTTTCACGATGATGCACTGGCGTTGATAGACGTCAAAGCAGTCAGTGATGGTTATCCGTTACGCGGTGAACTGCGCACTGGCGAGCAACCTTTTGGTGAAGATGAACCCGCCCAAGGACTCCCGGCAGCCGGTGAGGCGTGGGTCGCGTCAGCACTCTTTCAAGAGCTCGCGTTAGAACTCGGTGATGTGATTGATATTGGCGAAAGCTCGTTTACGGTCACTCGAGTGTTAACCTATGAACCCGACGTGGGATTCTCTGTCTTTACCGATAGTCCAAATGTCTTAATCAACGACAGCGAATTAGAAGCGACTGGCTTGATCCAGCAGGGATCACGCGTACGTTTCAACGTGTTATTTGCGGGCGAGGCGGATGCGTTAAATGACTACGGTGAGTGGCTGTTGCCACAGTTAAACGAAGCCACTCATGATTGGCGTAGCGTCGAAGATGGTGACTCGGCATTGGCGCGCAGTTTGCGTCGGGCAGAGCGGTTTATGATGCTGGCTAGCCTGTTGGGTGTAGTGCTGGCAGCGACCGCCGTAGCGGTGGCAGCACAGCGCTACTGCCAGCGCAATTATGATGTTGTCGCCATCTTTAAAACCTTGGGAGGCGATAAACGACAGATTCAAAAGATCTTTATTTTGCATTTGTTCTTGCTGTCGATGATTAGCATTGGGGTTGGTCTCGCTTTAGGCTGGATCATTCAGGCGACGGTCATTGGATTTGTCGCCGAGTACCTCGGACAAACATTACCCGCAGCAGGTTGGCAACCCTATCTGCTCGCCAGTGCGACAGGTTTCGTTAGCGCCTTGATGTTTACGTTGTATCCGTTATTACGACTGATTCAAATCCCGCCATTACGCGTGTTGAATCGTGACATGACCGGTAGCGATTCGTTGCAGTGGCTCCATTGGATAGCTTCCGGCGGCACGGTGTATGCGTTGCTACTGATCTATAGCCAGCAGTGGATGCTGTCGACCGCATTATTTGTGGGAGGTGCACTCGCTGCAGTATTACTGTTGGTGGTGGGGCGTCTGTTTATTCGCGTTAGCCGCCAAGCCGGTATGCAAGCCGGCAGCGCATGGAGGCTCGCGATGGCGGGTTTGCAGCGTCGTGCGCAAGCCAACTCAGTGCAGATGTTAAGCTTTTCGACCGCCATCATGCTGTTGCTCTTGGTGCTTGCTCTGCGGAACGAACTGTTGGCCGACTGGCAGGAGCAGTTGCCGGACGATGCACCAAATTATTTCGTCATCAATGTTGCGAAAGACGATGTCGACGAGTTGGCAACACGATTTGACGAACGTGCCATTGCGTCCACCGACCTCTACCCAATCGTACCGGGTCGAATGACTGCAGTAAAC
>DASSWH010000268.1:0-4461 GCA_035705175.1 Pseudidiomarina sp. | reverse complement strand
CGTTACAATTCATGGCCGGTTGATAGGCCTCGCGCATGGTAATCGGAATTTGCCGATCAGAATGCCCGCGTAATTCAGCTTGTACGCCCTGCAACGACTCATCGCTGCCATATGGCGTCGCCAACTTACCGGGATTGAGTCGATTATCAGGATCAAACGCACGCTTCACTTTCTGAATTTCAGGATACAGCTCACCAAAAAACTTAGGCGCATACTCTGAGCGGTAGCCCTTACCATGCTCGCCCCACATCAGGCCGTTGTATTTAGCTGTTAGTTCAGCCACTTGATCGCTTATGGTTCGAACGAGTGCTTCATCGGTTGGATCCGTCATATCCAGCGCTGGCCGCACGTGCAGCACACCCGCGTCAACATGACCAAACATACCGTAATGGAGTTGGTGGCTATCGAGAATGGCACGAAACTCAAGAATGAAGTCCGCTAAATGCTCTGGTGGAACCGCTGTGTCCTCCACAAAAGCAATGGGCTTGCGTTTCCCTTTCGTCGCACCCAGTAGTCCCACTGCCTTCTTTCGCATGGCGTAGATGGTTTGAATACTCGTGGCATCCACACAAATTTGATAGCCAATCAGCCCCTTTGGGTCAGCACTATTCAGCTGCGCATCAAGCGTGGCAATCAGTTGCTCAACTTTGTCGTCAAGTAGCGTTGATTCCGTTGCAGTGAACTCAACCATGTTAATGCCGTTCATGGTTTTCCCATCGACATCCTGTAAATGCTCGGCAACCTGATGCCAAATGATATCTTCTCGAGCGAGATTTAAGACATTGCTATCTATGGTTTCTACCGACGTAGCTTGCGCTTTGACTAATGTCGGCGCATGCCGCAGCGCAGCTTGGAAATCACTGTACTTAACATTCACCAAGACCTTGCAACGAGGTATGCGGGTTAAATTTAACGTCGCTTCGGTCACGATCGCTAAGGTTCCCTCAGAGCCAGCAATCAACCGCGAAAGGTCAATGGTGTCCTGCTGCGGATCATAGCAATGCTTGAGGTCATAACCGGTTAGAAAACGATTCAGTGGAGGAAACTTTGCGTCAATCGCTGGACGTTGCTCAACACAACTTTCAATGGCCTGCCGATACAACGCAGCTTCTAAAGAATCACCTGTTGCACGATTGCGAGCTTCCGACAACGGTACTGGAGCCGTTTGGATAACTTCACCATTGGTTAACACTGCCGTCAATCCCAGGATGTGGTCGCTGGTTTTGCCGTACACTAATGAGCCCTGCCCGGACGCATCTGTGTTGATCATGCCGCCAATAGTCGCGCGATTCGATGTCGATAAATCGGGAGAAAAGAAGAAACCTGATGGCTTTACACTATCATTGAGCTGATCTTTGATCACACCCGCCTGACACACCACTTGTGCGTTCTCAGCATCGACGTTCAGTACTGCACGCATGTGCCGACTGAGATCAATCACTAACCAATGTGTCAGCGACTGCCCATTAGTGCCAGTACCACCGCCCCGCGGAGCAAAGCGAATGGGGCGAAACTCATCCGACTGTGCCAATTGGAAAATCAGCTGAACCGCCGCTGTGGTCCGTGGATAAACAACACCTTGTGGGAGCCGTTGGTAAATACTGTTATCGGTAGCAGCAATCAGACGCTGTCCATAAGTATTTTCAATGTCTCCCGCAAAGCCTTGTTGTTCAAGCTCAAGTAAAAAGCGTTGATACAGGCTGTCTGATCGCGTTTCACGGCGATCAGCCGGTGTATGTTCGGGTAACTGCTGAACCACGGACGCCAAGTTGGCTATGCTCCTACAACTGTTTGGCTAAGTACAACCAAGTTTCGACAACGGTATCTGGATTAAGTGATACGGAATCAATGCCTTGTTCGACCAACCAAGCAGCGAAATCAGGATGATCAGATGGACCCTGACCGCAAATACCGACGTATTTGCCCTTCTTCTTCGCAGCCTGAATAGCCATCGATAACATCGCTTTGACGGCTTCATTGCGTTCATCAAATAAGTGCGCAATCACGCCAGAGTCACGATCAAGGCCCAAGGTGAGCTGGGTTAAATCATTAGAACCAATTGAGAAACCATCAAAAATATCAAGGAATTGCTCTGCCAATAAGGCATTGGACGGCAGTTCACACATCATAATCACGCGTAAACCGTTCTCGCCTTGGTAGAGGCCTTGCTCACGCAACAACTCGATCACTTGACGGCCTTCATCTAAGGTCCGCACAAACGGAATCATAATCTCAATATTGCGCAAACCCATGTCGTTGCGAACCCGTTTAATAGCTTCACATTCCATCGCAAAACATTCGCGGAAGTCTTCTGAGATATAGCGTGAAGCACCACGGAAACCAAGCATTGGGTTCTCTTCGTGAGGCTCGTATTGGCGACCGCCTACTAGGTTGGCATATTCGTTCGATTTAAAATCAGACATGCGGACGATTACTCGCTCAGGCGCAAAAGCCGCACCCAACGTTGAAATCCCCTCGGCCAGTTTGCTGACATAGTATTCACGCGGGCTTGAGTAACCCGCCATAAAGCCGCTGATTTCTTTCTGTAGTTCGGGTGTCTGTTGATCAAAGTTCAATAGTGCTTTCGGATGCACACCAATCATTCGATTAATAATGAATTCCAGGCGCGCCAAACCCACACCCGCATGCGGTAGACCTGCGAAATCAAAAGCACGGTCTGGGTTGCCCACGTTCATCATAATTTTCAGTGGCAGATCCGGCATCGCACCAATATCCGACTGCGTGACATCAAACGATAATTCGCCGTCGTAGATGAATCCGGTATCGCCTTCAGCACAGGATACGGTAACCGCTTGGCCTGCAGCAATGCGCGCGGTAGCGTCACCACAACCCACCACGGCCGGAATGCCGAGTTCACGCGCAATAATGGCCGCGTGACAGGTTCGCCCACCACGATTCGTCACAATGGCGGCAGCCCGCTTCATGATAGGTTCCCAATCCGGGTCCGTCATATCAGTCACGAGTACATCACCTGGCTGAACTTGATCCATCTCTGAGATATCGTTGAGGACTCGAGCCACACCAGCACCGATGCGTTGACCGATAGCACGACCGGTTGCCACCACTGCGGTCTTTTCTTGTAGCGCATAGCGCTCAACTGATTGGCCTGACTTATTGGACTGAACGGTCTCTGGACGTGCCTGGACGATGTATAACTTGCCATCGATGCCGTCTTTCGCCCACTCGATATCCATGGGGCGACCATAATGCTTCTCAATAATGACCGCTTGTTTCGCTAATTCTTGGACTTCATCATCGGTAATGGAGAAGGTTTGACTTACCGCAGGGTCAATATCGACAATCGCCGTTTGCTGACCATGCTCTTGGCTGTCCGCATAGATCATTTGAATCTTTTTACTGCCCAGATTACGGCGCAACACGGCGGGTTTCTTCCGTGCAAGCGTCGGCTTATGGACGTAGAATTCATCAGGGTTTACGGCGCCCTGCACTACCATTTCACCCAACCCGAACGACGAGGTAATAAACACCACATCTTCAAAGCCTGATTCGGTATCTATCGTAAACAGCACACCCGACGCAGCGATGTCACTGCGGACCATGCGCTGGATGCCAGCGGACAGCGCAACGCCTCGATGGTCATAACCTTGATGCACTCGGTACGAAATCGCTCGATCGTTGAATAGCGATGCAAAAACGTGCTTTATCGCCTCCATAATGGCGTCAATACCACGCACATTCAGGAACGTCTCTTGTTGTCCTGCAAATGAGGCATCCGGCATATCTTCAGCGGTCGCGGAGCTACGCACCGCAAAACTCACTTCAGCATTGCCGTCGCTGAGTTGTTGATAAGCGTCACGGATGGCTTGATCTAGCGCAGGTTGAAAAGGTGTCTCAATGACCCACTGCCGAATTTGCTTACCCGCTTCGGCCAATGCTTTGACGTCGTTGGTATCGAGTGTATCCAGCAATGCGTAGATGCGATCATTGACACCGCTTTGGTCAAGGAATTCGTTAAACGCATCCGCGGTAGTGGCAAAGCCATTTGGAACCGATACGCCGACTCCAGCCAGATTACTGATCATCTCACCTAGCGATGCGTTTTTTCCACCCACGCGACCGACATCATTCATCCCTAATTGATCGTACCAAAGCACATAATCTTGCACGTTATTCTGCACCGTAAGTTTCCTCGTGAGTTAGACTAGAGTGCGACCTCACTGCGGCCACGTCGTTGGAAAAACTGCGGTTTATTTTACACGTTGCTATGCCACAAGTTAACATCCGAGACGAATTAACTGGGGATACTTTCTATGCGCACGGTTTTTTATATTTCAGATGGCACCGCACGAACCGCTGAGGCCTTTGGTAAAGCGATGTTATCAATGTTTCCGTTGAAAGTGGAACATCGAACGCTAGCGTTTATTGATTCACCGGAAAAAGCCGATGCTGCCGTGAAACGCATTAATTCAGCGCATCAAC
>DASSWH010000267.1:0-6255 GCA_035705175.1 Pseudidiomarina sp. | reverse complement strand
AGACCAAGCAATTAGCTGCCAAGTTGAAAGCAATGGATTTGAGTGACGTGTTGATCGTGACGAAAGAAGTTGACGAAAACTTGTTCTTAGCGTCACGCAACTTGCATAAAGTTGATGTACGTGATGTTCAAGGCGTTGACCCAGTAAGCCTGATTGCTTTTGAAAAAGTATTGATGACTGCTGAAGCAGTGAAGCAGCTTGAGGAGGTATTGTCATGATGCGCGAAGAACGTTTACTTCAAGTAATCTTGGCTCCTCACGTTTCTGAGAAGTCGACTATGACTGCAGAGACTGCGAATACGGTTGTATTCAAAGTTGCAAAGAATGCCACCAAACCTGAAATCAAAGCAGCGGTCGAAAAGCTGTTTGAAGTTGAAGTTGAAGGCGTTCGTACTGTCAACGTAAAAGGCAAAACCAAACGTACAGGCATGCGCTTCGGTAAGCGCAGTGACTGGAAGAAAGCGTATGTCACCCTGAAAGAAGGTGCGGACATCGACTTCGTCGGCGGCGCTGAGTAACAGGAGGAATTCACATGGCATTAGTTAAGTGTAAGCCTACGTCACCAGGTCGTCGTCACCTCGTAAAAGTGGTTAACGAAGATCTGTACAAAGGCAAGCCTTACGCCCCATTGTTGGATAAAAACAACAAAAAAGGCGGACGTAACAATAACGGTCGTATCACGGTACGTCACATCGGTGGTGGTCATAAGCAACACTATCGCATGATTGACTTCAAGCGTGATAAAGACGGTATCCCAGCAAAAGTTGAGCGTTTGGAATATGATCCAAACCGTTCTGCAAACATCGCGTTGGTGTTGTATGCAGACGGTGAGCGTCGTTACATCCTGGCTCCGAAGAACCTGAAAGCTGGTGATAAAATTCAATCTGGTGCTGATGCACCAATCAAAGCGGGTAACACCTTACCACTACGTAATATCCCAGTAGGTTCGGTTGTTCACGCAATTGAGATGAAGCCTGGTAAAGGCGCACAGATGGCTCGTTCAGCTGGTGCTTCAGTACAGGTTTTGGCTCGCGATGGCGCGTACGTGACCTTGCGTCTGCGTTCTGGCGAAGTTCGTCGGATCCAGTCAGAGTGTCGTGCAACCATCGGTGAAGTCGGCAACGCAGAGCACATGCTGCGTCAATTGGGTAAAGCTGGTGCAACGCGCTGGCGTGGTGTTCGTCCTACCGTTCGCGGTGTGGCGATGAACCCAGTTGATCACCCACACGGTGGTGGTGAAGGTCGTACTTCAGGTGGTCGTCATCCGGTTACTCCTTGGGGTACACCGACGAAGGGTTATAAGACCCGCAAAAACAAGCGTACCGATAAGTTCATCGTACGTCGTCGCAACAAATAAGAGTTGAGGATTTAACATGCCACGTTCTCTTAAAAAAGGTCCATTTATTGACCTTCACCTATTGAATAAGGTGGAGAAAGCGTTGGAAGCCGGGGACAAGAAGCCAATTAAAACTTGGTCCCGCCGTTCAATGATTATCCCTGATATGATCGGCTTAACTATTGCTGTTCATAACGGTCGCCAGCACGTGCCAGTATTCGTCTCTGACGAAATGATTGGTCACAAGCTTGGTGAATTTGCACCAACCCGCACTTATCGTGGCCATGCTGCTGATAAGAAAGCGAAGAAACGTTAAGGGAGACGAGAGATGGAAGCTATTGCTATTCACAAGTTTGCCAAACTTTCTGCGCAAAAAGGCCGGTTGGTTGCTGACCAGATTCGCGGTCTTCCAGTAGCGAAAGCTTTGGAAGTACTGGCATACAGCCCTAAAGATGCAGCTGGTCTGCTGAAAAAGGTGTTGGAGTCAGCCATCGCGAATGCTGAACACAACGAAGGCGCTGACATCGACGAGCTGAAAGTTGCGAAAATCATGGTGGACGAAGGTCCAACTATGAAACGCATCAAGCCTCGTGCGAAAGGTCGTGCTGATCGTATCTTTAAGCGTACCAGCCACATTACTGTGGTTGTTTCAGATAGCTAGGAGATAAGTTATGGGTCAGAAAGTACATCCTAATGGTATTCGCCTAGGTATCACCAAACCATGGAATTCAACCTGGTTCGCGAATACGAAAGATTTCGCAGATAACCTGCACAGCGATCACTTGGTTCGCAAAATGCTGAACAAGCAACTGAGCAATGCATCAGTTTCTCGTATCGTCATTGAGCGTCCAGCAAAGAGCATTCGCGTCACTATCCACACAGCCCGTCCAGGCGTTGTGATTGGTAAGAAAGGCGAAGACGTTGAGAAGCTGCGTCAAGCGGTTTCTAAATTGACTGGCGTACCAGCGCAAATCAACATCTCAGAAGTGCGTAAGCCTGAATTGGACGCACAACTGGTTGCTGAGAACATCACTGGTCAGTTAGTCCGTCGTGTCATGTTCCGTCGTGCGATGAAGCGTGCAGTACAAAACGCAATGCGTTTAGGCGCGAAAGGTATCAAAGTTGAAGTGAGCGGTCGTTTAGGCGGCGCAGAAATCGCACGTACCGAATGGTACCGCGAAGGTCGCGTTCCACTTCACACGCTCCGTGCTGATATCGATTACGCAACTGCTGAAGCAGGTACCACCTACGGTATCATCGGCGTTAAAGTTTGGATCTTCAAAGGTGAAGTACTTGGCGGCATGCCCGTTGAAGAAAAACCTGCAGCAGCTCCAGCGAAACGCCCTAAAGGCCGTAAGTAAGGAGAGACTAAATGTTACAACCAAAGCGTACAAAATTCCGTAAGGTTCACAAAGGTCGTAACCGTGGCCTGGCGCAATCTGGTAACAAAGTCAGCTTCGGTACTTTCGGTTTGAAAGCGGTTGACCGCGGTCGTATGACTGCGCGTCAAATCGAAGCGGCTCGTCGTGCCATGACGCGTCACGTGAAACGTCAAGGTAAAATTTGGATTCGTGTATTCCCAGACAAACCCATTACTCAGAAGCCACTTGAAGTGCGTATGGGTAAAGGTAAAGGTAGCGTGGAATACTGGGTAGCCCAGATTCAGCCAGGTCGTGTCCTGTATGAAATGGATGGTGTATCGGAAGCAGTAGCGCGTGAAGCGTTTGAGCTTGCGGCCCGTAAGCTGCCATTCAAAACCACCTTTGTAACTCGGACGGTGATGTAATGAAAGCGAACGAACTGAATGATAAAACCGTTGAGCAGCTGCAAGAAGAATTGCTAGGTTTGCGTCGTGAGCAGTTTAACCTGCGTATGCAAGCAGCGACTGGTCAGCTGAATCAAACTCATATGTTGAAGCAAGTGCGCCGTGATATCGCACGTGTGAAAACTATTCTGACTCAGAAGGCAGGTGCGTAATGGCTGAAGAAAAACGTATTCGTACTGTGCAAGGCCGCGTCACAAGCGACAAGATGGACAAGTCTATCACGGTTGCTGTAACACGCCGAGTGAAGCACCCAGTCTACGGTAAGTATATTACTCGTACGACTAAGCTTCATGCTCATGATGAGAACAATGAATGCAACACTGGCGATACCGTGATTATTCGCGAAACTCGTCCAGTATCCAAGACAAAAACTTGGGCATTGGTTGAAATCGTAGAGCGCGCAGAAACGATTTAATCGCTTGCGATTAGAACGTGATTATAGAAAGGCTTCCCCTCGTGGAAGCCTTTTTTTATGATCCAAATTCGCATCTTTTGTAGATGTCCCTATACTAAAAGGAAATAAAAACAAGGAGCAAGACGCATGGGAACTCCCGAAAAAGCCCGTCTGAATCCACCCGTTTTTTATTCTGCGGCTGGTCTTATCCTCCTCATCCTGTTGTTCACATCTATTTTCCCTGACTCAGCAGATTCACTTTTCCAAACCGTACAATCATCGATCATAACCAATGCGAGCTGGTTCTATGTTTTAGCCGTCGCTTTGATCTTACTAACAGTTGTCTACTTAGGCTTTTCGCGTTACGGAACGATAAAGCTTGGGCCTGATCATTCGGTACCTGATTATTCTCGTCTCACCTGGTTCTCGATGCTTTTCAGCGCAGGGATGGGGATCGGCTTGATGTTTTTCGGTGTTGCCGAGCCGGTCATGCACTTCTTGGCTCCGCCGGTAGCCGAGTCTGGTACAACTGAAGCTGCGCGCGAAGCCATGAAAATCACCTTCTTTCATTGGGGTCTTCACGCGTGGGCGATATATGCGATTGTTGCGTTGATTTTAGCATTCTTCGCATACCGTCATGGACTACCGCTAACGTTACGCTCCGCTCTATACCCATTGATTGGCGAACGAATTTACGGTCCTATTGGGCATATGGTCGATGTATTTGCTGTTATCGGTACTGTATTCGGAGTGGCCACCTCGCTGGGCTATGGCGTCGCACAAGTGAACTCGGGCTTGGGGTATTTGTTCGATGTACCGGTATCGACCTCTGTTCGGATCATGTTGATTGTTGGCGTGACTTTACTTGCAATCATTTCGGTGACAACTGGACTAGACAAGGGGATTCGTCGCTTGTCAGAGCTAAACATGGGGCTTGCAGTTCTACTGCTGGTATTTGTATTACTGGCGGGTCCCACCGTATTTTTGCTGCAAGCATTTGTACAAAATACGGGATCTTATGTAGCGGATATAGTCGATAATACCTTTAATCTGTTTGCATATGAAAAAACCGATTGGATTGGTGGCTGGACAGTTTTTTATTGGGGGTGGTGGTTAAGCTGGGCACCATTTGTTGGATTATTTATTGCTCGCGTTTCCCGCGGCCGAACCATCCGCGAGTTTGTCTCCGGTGTGTTATTGGTGCCAGCGGGTTTCACCTTGATGTGGATGACTGTATTTGGCAACTCAGCGATCGATCTGATAATGAATCAAGGGGTGACCGAACTGGCTGATATGGTCGAAACGGACGTTCCGGTTGCATTGTTCGCTTTTCTCGAGAACTTCCCATTTAGTACGTTGCTGTCTGGACTCGCTACGTTGATGGTGATTGTGTTCTTTGTCACGTCATCAGACTCTGGTTCTATGGTCGTCGATATGCTGTGTTCGAATGGTCGCGATGATACGCCGATCTGGCAGCGTATTTTTTGGGCGAGCGGTGAGGGCGTAGTCGCAATCGTTCTGCTGCTTGCCGGCGGTTTGGGTGCTCTGCAAACCATGACCATAGCGAGTGCATTACCGTTCACCATCATCCTGACGATCGCGACATATGGACTGATCAGAGCGTTACGTGTTGATGTACACAAAAAGGATGCACTGCAAAATAATTATCTCAGTTCGGCCTCGATGAGTAGTAAGAACTGGCGTGAGCGCTTTCAGAATATTATCGATTTTCCAAGTTACCAAGTCGGTGAACGTTTTCTGAATAAAGTGATTCAGCCAGCCTTTGATGAGGTAGCGGCAGAAATGCGACAAAGTGGCTTGAATGTTGAACTCGATGTTCAAGAAGGGAACCAAATGACCTTCAGAGTCGTGCATGGTGATGAAATTGATTTTATTTACCAAGTTCACCTGACTAGCCATGTCTTGCCGAAATTCATAAATGTAGCGGACGAGCCTAGCGCAGTCTCGGAAGAAAAGAAGTATTACCGAGCTGAAGTACATTTACGAGAAGGTGGACAAGATTACGATATTCTCGGCTGGTCTCGCGATGCTGTGATCGGTGATGTGATTAATCATTATCACAAACACATGCATTTTCTACATGTATTGCGATAACAGGGAGGTATTATGAAAAAGCAATTATTAGCATTGTGTATCAGTGCGAGTTTAAGTGCCTCTGCGCTGGCTCAGGATACAAGTTCGGAAACTGTCTCTGCCGCACAAGTGCAAGAATTACTGCAGCAAATGCAGGCATTGCAACAACGCGTGAGTGAACTCGAAGCACAGTTGAAGGAACAGCAAAAGCCTGAGCAGCAAGTTGCGACAGCACCAACTGCATCAGCATCATCTCCAGCATCGACTGCAGAGCTGGAACCACGTCAACGCATCTACAGCAGTCCCGTGCTAGCGGCTCGTGTTGAGAAGTTAGAGGACGATGTTGAGGCTGCGGAAAATGCACCGATATCGATTGGTGGCGCGGTACGAACGCAATATGTATGGGCCGATTACGACGACGCCAATACGGATCGTGGGGGTGACTTTGACTTTGATTTGATCCGACTTGATTACAGCGGTTCCATTGGTGACGTTATCTTGTCGGCTCAGTACCGCTGGTTCCAATACATGGAGTCACTGCAACATGCATGGGTTGGCTACAACTTTACAGAAAATTGGCAGGGGCAACTGGGGATCACGAAAGTAC
>DASSWH010000266.1:0-8968 GCA_035705175.1 Pseudidiomarina sp. | reverse complement strand
AAGGTGACATTAAAAATATCGTGTACGGGGTAAATCACCAAGACTTATTGCCGAACGACTTAATCGTTTGTGCCGCCAGCTGCACCACGAATGCGATTACACCAGTGTTGAAAGTGGTTCATGACGAATTTGGTATTCGTAATGGTCATGTTGAAACTGTGCATTCCTACACCAATGACCAGAATCTAATTGATAATTATCACAAAGCAGAACGGCGTGGGCGTTCTGCTGCATTGAATATGGTGTTAACTTCTACTGGAGCGGCAAAAGCGGTAGCCAAAGCGCTTCCCGAATTAGCTGGTAAGCTAACCGGTAACGCAATTCGTGTTCCGACACCCAATGTTTCTATGGCGATTATGAATTTAAACCTGGAGAAGTCGACCAGCAAAGATGAACTCAATGCATTTCTCCGAGATACTGCGTTGCATTCAGCTTTCCAGGCGCAGATTGACTTCACTGCATCGACTGAGATTGTATCGACTGATTTAGTCGGGTCGCGATACGCAGGGGTCGTTGATTCGCAGGCAACCATCGTTGATGGTGATCGCGCGGTACTGTACGTTTGGTATGACAATGAATTTGGCTACAGTTGTCAGGTTGTTCGCGTGGCTGAAAAAATGGCCGGGCAACAGCTCCTAAATTTGCCGAAATAACTGTGAAAAAGCGCCGGTTGGCGCTTTTTCACTTTAACGTGGCTGCTGATCGAATAGAATTTAAGCGCCTCATCGAGAATTGATTTAAAAAGGGAACACCATGTTTATAACGGCACAATTTGATAGCGGTAATATCGACATCGTCGATGCTACCAGCCCAGATAATATTCGCTTAGCTATTCGTAAAGATAACCAGTCGGATTTTTATCAATGGTTTCATTTCAAGCTGTATGGTGAGGCAGGCGTTGAGCACGTTATGCATATTGATAATGCTGGTCGGTCAGCATATCCAGATGGCTGGAAAGACTATTATGCACTAGCGTCTTACGATCGTGATGTATGGTTTCGTGTCCCAACTGAGTTTGACGGTGAAAAGTTAACGATTCGCCATCAACTCGATCAAGAAAGTTGTTATTACGCGTATTTTACGCCGTACTCGTATGAGCGTCATCAAGATCTAATCCAGTGGGCGCAACAATCTAGCTTGTGTGAACACGTGTTACTCGGCCAAACGTTAGATAGTCGTGACATGAATTTATTAGTCATTGGTGAGCCGAGTGAAGCCAAGCAGAAGATCTGGGTCACCGCACGTCAACATCCGGGCGAGTCAATGGCGGAATGGTTCATTGAAGGTCTATTGGGACGGCTGCTTGATGATGAAGACGGTGCCGTGCGCAAGTTATTGCAGAATAACGTTTTCTATATAGTTCCAAACATGAACCCGGACGGGAGTGTGCGTGGTCACCTGCGTACCAACGCTGCCGGTGTGAATTTGAACCGTGAATGGGAAACACCGTCATTGGAGCAGAGTCCAGAAGTTTATCATGTACTCAAGGCCATGGACCAAACCGGTGTTGATTTATATTTAGACATTCACGGCGATGAAAATTTACCATACAACTTTGTCGCCGGTTCAGAGGGTGTTCCATCGTTCAATCAGCATGTTCAGAACATTGGCGATCGATTTAAAGCAGCATTGGTTGCGATAACACCTGAATTTCAAACCGAGATTGGCTATGATGTTGATGCGCCTGGTGAAGCAAACATGACGGTTGCAAGTAACGCGGTTGCTGAACGCTTTAAGTGTCTAGCCTTTACTTTAGAAATGCCGTTTAAAGATAATGCGAATTTACCAGATGTCGATTTCGGTTGGTCAGCCAATCGCAGTCAACAATTAGGTGCTGACGTAGTCAGTGCTATCTATGCAGTTGCGGATGACCTGCGTGCATAATCACGTCGAGTCATAATAAAAACGATAATAAGGCGAGGGGGTCTCCTTGGAAGCCATCAACAACTTCTTACTGCTGCTTGACAGCTATCTCGGATCAGCAGGCTGGTTCCCATATGTTCTGTTGGGTGTCGGTGTATTTTTTACGTTGTATTTGGGATTTCCCCAAATTCGTTTCTTTAAGCATGCGTGGAAAGTCGTCACCGGTCGCTTTGACAAGAAAGGAGCGCAGGGTGATACCAGCCACTTTCAAGCTTTGTCTACCGCACTATCGGGTACTGTTGGCACCGGTAACATTGGTGGTGTGGCGCTGGCGATCTTCCTTGGCGGTCCCGCGGCCTTATTTTGGATGTGGATCACAGCGTTCTTGGGCATGACCACCAAATTTGTCGAAGTCACGTTGTCACACAAATATCGTGTGCAAACTGAAGACGGCACGATGGCGGGTGGTCCCATGTATTACATGGATCGCCGATTAAACATGAAATGGCTTGCGGTAATTTTTGCAATTGCGACTATTATTAGTTCCTTCGGTACCGGGAATATGCCGCAGATCAACAATATTGCCCAAAGTATGGAAATGAGTTTCGGTCTAGAGCCCATGCTTACCGGTGGTATTCTTGCCATTCTATTGGCTCTCGTGATTATTGGCGGTATCAGTCGTATTGCAGCAGTGACCTCAAAAATTGTCCCCATCATGGGCGTGCTGTATATCATTGGTTCATTGAGCGTCATCTTGTTTAATCTGGATCAGATTGGTCCATCGTTTGCCGCCATCTTTACCGACGCCTTTACGGGTTCTGCGGCTACCGGTGGATTCCTTGGTGCAACCTTTGCCTACGCGTTCAATCGCGGCGTAAACCGTGGCTTGTTCTCCAATGAAGCTGGACAAGGTTCCGCACCCATAGCACACGCGTCGGCGCGAGCAGATGAGCCTGTTTCTGAAGGTATGGTGTCTATTTTAGAGCCGTTCATCGATACTATTGTGATTTGTACGCTCACCGGCCTAGTTATCTTGTCATCGGGGGTATGGTCGCAGAAGCATGAGAATACATTCTCTCGCACCGATCTTGAGATAGTTGCAGGCACTTATGTCGATACGAACGAAGCTGATCGAACTGCGTTGTACCATTACCTCAATGATACTGACGAGAATACGATTGAGAAGTATACGGGTACCATTGCGGTAGAGAATGGCCGCGCGGTATCGAACGGTTATACGATGTTACATGCACGCTCGATTGCGGAGAATGTGCGCTTCATCGTTGCTGGAGAAGACCCGTATACAGGCACTTTGCGCATTGAAGATGGTCAATTACGTAAAGATGACATCATCATCGTTGGTGAGTCATTAGTCCATTCGGCCGCACTGACATCACTCGCGTTTGGTCAGGGCTTCTTTGGTGATATGGGCGAGTATATTGTTCCCATTAGCCTCTTATTATTCGCATTTTCGACAGCTATTGCCTGGTCTTATTACGGAGATAGAGCTGTCGTCTATTTGTTCGGTCAACGCGGTGTCATGCCTTATCGAATTATCTATGTGGCCGGATTCTTCGTTGCTTCATTCGCTGATACGACATTGGTTTGGACGTTGTCTTATGTCGCTATCGTCTTGATGACACTACCGAATCTGTTAGGTATTGTACTACTGCGTCGAGAAATGAAAGATACGGTGAAAGCGTATTGGCAAGATTTTGATGCAGAGCAGGCTAAGAAGAAAGAACTTAAATAGTCAAGCACTGCATATAAGAGTCGTTCTGTAAACCCGCTTCATGCGGGTTTACTTATTTCTAGATGTTCTCTACGGAGACTTGAAATATAAAGTGGATCACTTATATTGCCTAGTCTGTAGTCTGTATTTTGAGGTATCCTATGGCACTGATTGAATGCCCTTCATGTACGAAACGTATATCTGACAAATCAACTTCATGCCCATTTTGCGGTTTCAAGCTGGCCGGCATGTCCGCTCAAGATCAAGAACGCGAATGGCAACGTATACAGCAGGAGAAGAAGGATAAATTAGTAAGCCAATCGATGTTGGCACTGATCATTGCCATCGGAGCTTTTGCTTATATGTACTTAGCACAGCCGTATCCTGAGAGTTGGCAAGCCCAAGTAGCCTATGGCCTCATTATTGTTTCGGTTATCTGGTTTGTAGCAAATCGAATTCGATTGTTGTTCATTAAAAAGAAGCGTCGATAATGAAATTTGAGCAGCTTGTCGCGAGTATTACTCCTGCGACGTTTGAAAAACTCATCCAAGCCGTCGAGACAGGGCGGTGGGCTGATGGTGTTGCATTGAATGACCAGCAAAAGGAACACACGGTGCAATTAGTGTTGGCATATCAAGCGAAGTATTTACCTTCCGATGAACCGTTTCGCGTCGGTAGGGATGGTCTACTGGTCACGAAGAGTAAACGTGAAATACGTGATTCCATGCAATCCAATCAAACGATTGCTACTTTTAATTTAACGTCCGGTGACTAATTCTATGCACGCTACGTTTGCCCCAAAATCCTCTATCACTGATGAATTCGATTACCCCATGCTTGTTGAACAAGCGCGAGCAATCACAAGCGGTGAACCTGACCTCATTGCTAATTTGAGCAATCTTTCGGCATTGGTTTATGACCAGCTTGATGATGTGAACTGGGTCGGATTTTACCTTGTTCGTGAACCAGAACTGCTTGTACTGGGCCCATTTCAAGGGAAAGTCGCCTGTATTCGAATTCCTTTTACTCAAGGTGTTTGCGGTGCAGCAGCACGCACACATGAAACGCAATTAGTTCACGATGTGCATGAATTTCCCGGACACATCGCGTGTGATGCAGCTTCGAACTCTGAAGTTGTGGTGCCGTTGATAGTGAAAGACAAAGTTGTTGCGGTGTTCGATATCGATAGTCCAACTGTAGGACGATTTAGTGAACGCGATGCAGCCGGACTCTCACAATTGGGGCGTTTTATGGAATCCCTCAACTGGACGTCGCTGTAAATGCTGAGTGATTTCGATATCTATGCGTATCTAGTCTCGCAACACGACATGGTTTTCTTTGATGAACATGCAGAGATTGCTACTGACCAACTCAATGAAATGTTACATTACATCGCTGAAAATAGTGATGTAGATGATACACTTGAACAGCTTGAAGAAGTGGTGCGACGCACCTTATTCGAGTGGATTGAAAACCCTGAACTTTTAGCTCTTGATAGTGAAGAGATGCAAGTTTACATAATGGACCAACTGGCGGACGTACGTCAGCAGGACGTGGATGAAGATGAGTGAAGTAAAAAAATTATCGAATAACAAGGACGTATTAGCTTATTTAGTGGAAAAGTTTCCAGCCTGTTTCTCCATAAGTGGGGAAGCAAAGCCTCTAAAAATCGGAATTTTTGAAGATCTTGCAGCCCGTCTTGAAGACGATGAAAGGGTCAGTAAAACGCGTATCCGAACGGCGTTGCGCCACTACACAAATAGTTGGCGATATTTACGTGCGGTAAAAGAGGGGGCTATGCGCGTCGATCTCGATGGTGCTGATGCAGGTTTGGTAGAAGCTGATCATCAACAACATGCGCTGGATACGCTCGCACAGTCGAAGGCGGTCGTTGCTGAACGTAAAAAAGAAGCTAAATCTGAGAGCCCGACCAAAACGGCACGGCCTGCGACGACGAGCAGCTCAACAAAGCGAAAAGCGCAAAACAAAGGTCCGCGTCGTGCGAAGACGAAATCGGTTCCAGTAAAACCGCAAATTCAAACTGAAGTTGCGACAGAATTCCCGATAGGCAAAGCTGTTTTTGTCAATGCAGGCAATACACCGGTTGCTGGTGTAATTGTAGAAACAATTGGTAACGATGTTCACGTGCAACTTCATAACGGCTTGACGGTCAAAGTGAATAAAGCAGCTATATTGGTAGCTAAATAGGAGTTGTTGTTATGAAATATGGGGTATCCAGTTTAGCGTTTGCAGTAGCGGTCGTCTGTCAAGGTGCAGCTGCGATGCCGCCTGCACATGAGCCTTCAGAGTTACCGCAATTAGAACAAGCAGACCAGCATGCTACGGTTAGCCAACGGGTAACAACGTATTTCACTCGCTACCATTTTAAACAAATGGAGCTAAACAACGATCTCTCCAGTCAAATACTCGACCGATATCTTGAGATGTTGGATTATAACAAAATGTTTTTGTTGCAAAGTGACGTTGAGTCGGCCGCAGAGTACGAAAATTTATTTGATGACATGATTTCTACCGGCAAGTTGAAGCCAGCCTATAGCATTTATAATGCTGCTTTACAACGTCGTTTTGATCGTTATGTATATGCGCTTTCACTACTTGATCCCAAACAACCATTCGACTTCACGATAGAAGACGATAAATATCATTATGATCGTGAAGATGCGGAATGGGCGAAGAGTAAAGCGGAACTGAACGAATTATGGCGGCAACGAGTGAAGTATGACGCGCTCAATTTGACGATGACGGGGAAAGAATGGCCTGATGTCGTTGAAACACTCGAACAGCGCTATAATGGTGCGTTGAAACGACTTACTCAAACCAATAGTGAAGACGTGTTTCAGACCGTTATGAATGCTTTTGCCCGCAGTGTTGAAGCGCACACGAGTTATCTGTCGCCGGCCAATTCAGAGCGCTTTGAGCAAAATATGAATTTGTCTCTCGAAGGCATCGGTGCCGTTTTGCAGGCAGATTATGACTACACGGTAATTAGTAGCTTGGTCCCGGGTGGCCCTGCTGATAAGTCTGGCGAAATTGCTCCAGACGATAAAATTGTAGCCGTCGCCCAAGGTGATGATGAAGATGCTGAATTTGTTGATATTGTCGGCTGGCGTCTTGATGAAGTAGTCGAATTAATCAAAGGCCCTAAAGGGTCAACAGTGCAACTGCAAGTGATCAAAGCGAATCAAAGTGTTGGCTCACCACCTCAAGTGGTAACTATCGTGCGCGACGAGGTCAAACTTGAGGATCGAGCGGCTAAAGCGGAAGTGAAGACGCTTGAAGCGGGACCTTATGCCGGACGCAAGATGGGTGTTATTACGATCCCGGGTTTTTATAATCAGCTCACTCGCGATGTTATGGATCTCATTGATGAGATGACCGCCGCAGATGTAGAGGGTCTGATCATCGACTTACGCGGGAATGGCGGCGGAGCTCTCAGCGAAGCTATTACGCTCAGCGGTTTATTTATTGATAAAGGTCCGATCGTTCAAGTAGCTGATGGTAGTGGTCGGAAAGAAATCAACGGTGATCGCGACAACGTCACCTATTATGACGGTCCCTTAGTAGTGATGGTGAACCGGTATAGTGCCTCTGCGTCGGAGATTTTTGCTGCAGCTATGCAAGATTATGGACGCGCCGTGATTGTCGGCGAAAACACCTATGGTAAGGGTACAGTTCAACAACACAGAGGGTTAGCACGCCGTTTTGACTTCTTCGATGAGCCGCTTGGTAGTGTGCAGTACACTATTGCCAAGTTTTATCGAATTAATGGTGGTAGCACACAAATGCGGGGAGTAAATCCTGATGTTTTATTCCCATCGTTTCTCAGCGCAGACGATTTTGGTGAAAGTAGCCAAGAAAACGCATTGCCATGGGATCAGTTAGATTCGGCACGTTATTCACCCTTGAATGAATTTGAACCAACCCGTATCAACCAGTGGCAACAAGCCGTTGACGAGCGTATCCAAGATAACCCAGAGTTCGTCTACGTGTTGGAAGACATCGAAGACTTTAAAGCTGATCAAGACGAAACCTGGGTCAGTTTAGAGCTGGCGGAGCGCAAAGCTGAACAAGAGCGTGAAGAAGCCAAAAAGCTAGAACGAGCGAATGCGCGGTTAGTTCGATTGGGTAAAAAGCCGGTTGAAAAATTGGAAGACCTACCCAATGAAATTGATGTTGAAGACCCGTATCTCACCGAAACGATTGCCTTAAGTTTTGATATTATCGACGACTTAAAGCTAGCCATGAACTAAAGGAACTTCGCAAAGGCCGCGTCAAGCGGCCTTTGCAATCCTACTATCTCATCATCACAATAATAACGAGAGCTAAGATGCAGCCCGAAAACCACACGGCACCGCGCCAACCTACTATTTTACAAGCCTTTATTCCACTTATTGTACTCGTCATCTCACTGGCCTCATCGGTCTATTTATTTGGTGAGGATTCCTCTTATGGCCCGAATCAAATCGCCTTGTGGGTATCGGCTGGTGTGGCCGTTCTAATAGGTTTTTACAATAAATATAGTTGGGATCAAATTGAGGCTGGTATTAAAGAGGGGATTTCCGTCGCACTCGGTGCGATGCTGATCATTCTTGCCGTTGGCTCACTTATTGGGACTTGGATGCTGTCTGGCACCGTGCCAACCATGATCTATTATGGGCTTGAGTTAATTAACCCTAACTTATTCTATGCAGTTACAGCATTGATCTGTGGCATTGTAGCCCTCGCTATTGGGAGCTCTTGGACGACGGCAGCAACGATCGGTGTGGCTTTCATGGGAGTCGCTGCAGGAATGGATCTATCATTGCCCATCGCCGCGGGAGCTGTTGTCTCTGGAGCTTATTTTGGCGATAAAATGTCGCCCCTGTCTGATACAACGAATCTTGCACCCGCAGTCGCCGGAAATGAGTTATTCGCACACATTCGCTACATGAGCTATACCGCCTTTCCAGCTTATGTGATTGCGTTAATTATTTTCCTTGTTCTCGGATTAAATACGGATACCAATGTAAGTCTGATGCAGCTCGAACGGATGCAACTTGACCTGGCAAATTCATTTGAGGTGAGTTGGCTGATGTTGATTCCTCTCGCTGTTTTACTGTACTTGGCTGGAACACGAAAGCCGGCGTTGCCAACTGTGTTTTTTGGAGCCTTACTTGGTGGTGTGTGGGCTGTTATTTTTCAACCTGAAGTGGTGGTTGGAATGGCAGATGGTGACACCTCAGCAGTCGCACAATTGAAAGTAGTATGGCTTGCTTTAACATCAGGATTCTCTATCGATACCGGCTCTGCGCAGCTCAATGATTTGCTGAATCGTGGCGGTATGGAAAGCATGATGAATACGATCTGGCTCAT
>DASSWH010000265.1:0-3131 GCA_035705175.1 Pseudidiomarina sp. | reverse complement strand
GATGGGGGAGTTGGTGATCCACATTTTGCTGCCTTTGAGCACGTAGCCACCATCGGTTTTTTTCGCAGTAGTACGCATACCTGCCGGATCAGAACCGGCATCCGGCTCGGTCAGACCAAAGCAGCCGACCCACTCACCGGTTGCGAGTTTAGGTAAGTATTTTTGCCGTTGTTCCTCGGTGCCATACTCATGAATAGGGTGCATAACCAATGAAGATTGGACACTCATCGCGCTTCGATAACCACTATCAACACGTTCGACTTCGCGCGCAACGAGCCCGTAACACACATAGTTGACCTCAGAGCAGCCATACTTCTCTGGCAAGGTGGCGCCAAGCAAACCGAGTTCGCCCAGCTCGTTCATAATTTCGCGGTCAAAACGCTCTTCTCGATTAGCCGTCAGTACCCGCGGCAACAGTCGCTCTTGGCAGTATTGGTGAGCGGTATCACGAATCATACGTTCTTCTTCGGTCAGCATCGCGCTGAATTGAAACGGGTCTTGCCAATCAAAATGTGGACGAGCCATACGTAAACCTCAGGTTTATTCCGGTGAATAAAAAAGCAATCGAGTCAGGTTACTGAAAAAGAGACACAAGTTAAATAGATTAAAAAAGAATCGCGGTATGACCACTTCGCAAGCGTGTCACTCTGGCTTGCCAGGCGCATGTTCAGGACGGGTAAGAAGCCATACAGCAACCGTTGCCATGATACCAATCACGGATAACTTTACCCACAGTGGCGCGATGCTGAGACTCAACATAATGGCACTGCCGCTCATCATCACAATAGCGATGACTTTCGGTTTGCGGCGAACCACACCATACCGACGCCACTCAATAATTTGTGGACCATAGGTGGGATGAACTAATAGTTTCTGTTCAATGATCGGCCAGCCTTTGCCGCCGGCCCATGCTGCAACTAGCAAAAAGGGTACCGTCGGCATAATCGGTAACAAGACTCCGATGACGCCCAGCATAACCGCAATAACTGCGATACTTCGCCACAACAGAATTCTGAGTAACTCAGTCATAGTTCCTTACTTTCATGGAGTGTAAATACTGACGACCAATACTATGGAGTCATCATACTATAAAAAAATCATGCTCAACGGACGGTTTCTTCATGGCGACATATTACTTAACAAAATAGTGACTTTTGTCACTCGTCGGTGAACCAATGATTAACTAAGCTGGTCTTTATCAATTAATGACTACGACTATGGATTGGTATTATGCGCGCCTTGCTACTTACTTTTACTCTATTGTTGGTGATACCCGCGGTGGTCGCCGCAGAATCACCAGCGTTACCGTCATTGAATGACTTGATGAAAGGTGGTCTCGATGAAGCTGAGGAGTTTATTGAGAGCTTTGTCGACGAGCATCCAGATCATGCAGAAGCGCACTACATGCGCGGAGCCATTATGGGAATGCAGGCTTCAGATAGCATCTTCTCCGCTCTTGGATACGCCAAAAAGTCATTGTCGAGTTTTCAGCGCGCAGTAGAACTTGAGCCTGAATCTGTGGAGTACCGCCAGGGGCTAATCAGTTTTTATATGGCGGCGCCAGGAATTGCTGGCGGCGATATGGACAAAGCGTGGCAGCATATTCAGACCATGCAGGATTACGACGCCAAAACAGCTTTACAGATGGAGCTTGCATATTGGCAAGTGCAAGAGGACGAGGATAAGTTCAAAGCTGCATTAAATCGCGGTCTAGAAAAGTTTTCTGAGCACCCTGACTTTTATTATCGAGCGGGCCTCATGGCTCAAGAAGAGCAACATTTTGATCAAGCGCATGACCATTTTGATGCTTGCATAGGCACGACTATTGAGACCGAAATGGCAGCCAGTATTGAATTGAATTGTCTATATCAGGTGGGGCGCACGGCTTTGTTTAGTGAGCAACGAGTTGCCGACGGAATCGCCGCCTTGGAGGACTATCAACAGCGAGAGTTACCGAACAATGTGCCGGGTAAGGAATGGGCTAAAGCACGATTAGCAGCGTTGTATTTGTTGGCGGATCGCACTGATGACGCGCAGCAATTGGTGCAAACTATCGATGCCGGCGACGATGAGAATCTCGCTGAGGAGCTTGAATCGCTCCGTCAGCGAGTAAGACCTTGAGGACTAAGCTCGGGGGCCTCGACCTTTAAGCGCTCCTGAAATGAGCGAAATAAGTAGTAAAATAATGAAGATGTAAAAGATGATTTTAGCGATGCCGGCCGCCGTGCCGGCAATCCCGCCAAACCCGAGTACGCCCGCAATGAGCGCAACGACTAAAAAGATAAGTGCCCAACGTAACATAATCTTTCTCCGTGTCGAAAGTGTGTCCTAAGTAAAGACCATAAATCCAAATAAATCAAATATCTCAAATACTTACGCTTTCTTTACGTTGGCAAGGAGGGAGTCTAAATGGTTGGCGAATTGCATCCTATCACGCTGATTGAGTGGCGGTGGACCACCGCTTTGAACACCACTTGCCCGCATCGTATCCATAAAATCACGCACATTCAGGCGAGCTCCGATGGTGTCTTTGGTATAGCGTTCGCCGCGCGGGCTGAGCGCGTGTGCGCCCTTCTTCAATACGTCGGCAGCTAGGGGAATATCACTGGTAATCACCAGGTCCCCTGCTTGGCAACGTTCAACAATTTCGTTGTCTGCAACATCAAAGCCGCTGGTTACCGTGAGGGTATTAATATAGGGCGAAGACGGAACTCGAAGTGGCTGGTTAGCGACCAAAGTGAGCTGCAGCTGCTTGCGCTCTGCGGCGCGATACAAAATATCTTTGATAACCGTTGGACAGGCGTCCGCATCGACCCATATATGCATTAAAGCTTGGCTCTTTTCACATTCAGAGCGATAGCTAAGTCGCCTATAGATACAGAGGCAGTTTCATCAAGCTTAGCAACCACGACTGGCGCTATTTCACCATACACGCTATCTAACGCGGAGGTGATTTTTACGGTGTTATCGGCCTGCTCGTCGACGGTAAGTTTTAGTGTAAAGGCACGCGTACCGTTAATAGAGATTTCGCCTGTTTTTCCCTCTTCCAACATAATAGAGGGCTCAGCAAAGAGCTCGTTTTGATGGGTTAATTTCACATCTAACGTGAAGAGTTGTGCAGGTTCAGCGAC
>DASSWH010000264.1:0-4084 GCA_035705175.1 Pseudidiomarina sp. | reverse complement strand
GCGATACAATGCCGCTTGATTGGTTATTGTCCAATTTACATCGAACCATAGGAATCTTAAATGAATATAGCAATTGTAATGTCAACCGTTATTTTTGTAACCCCGAGTAGCTTTACGGTTTCTAAAGATATTGTTAATGTTAATTCAATGGATCCGGCTTCTATCAAAGTGCATCAAATCAGAACTCCATCGAAGCATACAGGTCTTATTTTTAACGATATTAACCAATCTGGTTGCTTTGACCAGTTCGAGGAAGCTTCTATTGATACCATACTAAAAATTCCTAAACTGACCAGCTTGTTAGCATTTAAAGGTATGGATACAAGCAACAATGGACGTTTTGATTCAGATGATTACGGTGCAAAATTGTACTCGATTTGGTTCGACAAGAATGGGGATCGCGAGTGTCAGTCTGACGAAATCGTGAAATTAAGTAACCTTAACTTTTCAATTGAACTAAATACTATTGAAGAGATAAATTTACGTGCATCAAATGCAGATTTAAAAATGACCAGAGAAGCCGTCATGACTGTCTCTCACAATGCGGAGATTAGCAGCGGAGAATACAGACTTATTGAGGTGGAATTCGATATCCGTTGATTAGTCGTAGCAACGTATTTCGTGTCTAGAATTCTGTGTAATTTGATACAACAGCAGAAGTGTTAAATCCAGAATTTATCTATAGCTATTCAATTTGGTTTGTTTTAACTTAACTTTTATGAGTGAACAGAAATTGCTATTTACCTATTTTGTAAAGGATTTTTAACATGCTAAAAGTTTTACTGAGCTATGTGATATTATCAGCTTTAACTCTAATTGTTAGAAATATTGACTCTGTTGAACAAAACTTATTGAGTATATTAATCGTAATTTTAGTGAATACTCTGTATTTCATGCCCGTACTTTTAGCATATTTCGTATCTGTGAAATACTTGTTTAAAAATATACGTTTAACGTCCTCTCAATATTACCTAATAGGCGCAATCGCGGTACTGATAGAGTTGCTAATAGGAATAATATGGGCTGAACCCAATCAACTAGTCATATCCTCAGCAATATTCAGTCTTATGTTATCTATGACTGTTCTGCTCTCACAACGAAATCGAGCTAAAACTTAGGCTTGTACTTGGTTGCGGCCTTGGCGCTTGGCTTCGTAGAGAAGCTGGTCAACACGACCAAGAATCGCGTCGGAGGTGTGTTTTTCGTGTGGAATAAATTCTGCTAGGCCGCTGGAAATGGTGAACTGAATAGTTCGGCCATGATACTTGATCGTGAGCTTTTCAACTTGCTTGCGTAATCGCTCAACCGCATGCCTCGCTTCGCTCATCGGTGTTTCGGGAAAGAGGATGGCAAATTCATCGCCGCCCATTCGTGCTGCGACATCGATGTCTCTTAGGTTTTTGCGAATCAATTGAGCAAATTCTCGCAATACCTTGTCACCCAAAGCGTGACCAAAACTGTCGTTAAACCCTTTGAAATGATCAATATCAATGAGCGCTAAGGCAAAAGCCCGATTCATGCGTTCAGCGCGCTTCATTTCATTTTCTAACAGCGGAATAAATAATGAACGATTCCCGAGTGTCGTTAACGCATCGTGATGCGCACGATACTGCCAGGACTGCCGTGCTAGTACTTCCGAGAGCAAATCACGTTGATAGAGTTCGGTTCCAAGCACCAGCACAATCAATGTATAGAGGTAGGTGAGTAGATATAGACGTGACCATTCATCTGTTTGTAATTGAAACGGACCATAGTTCTCGGCTGCCAGTGCCACGGTAAGGCTGACCGTAACGGTCAAAGTCACATAAACAGATTCTTTTCGACCTTGCACAGCCAAAAACATCAGGGCTGGCATGATCAGAAAAATAAATCCCGCAAACATATCAAACGCAAGCCAAGTCATGCCGGTGCACATTATGAATAGACCGGTGCATCTGGATGCCTCACCTAGGCTCATAACTCGACGATTGGTCCACGCTTGCAGCAACGACTGCGCCAATGGAACCAGCAGTAGCATACCAAGCGAATTCGTAACGATGAGTATCAGCCAGACCATCCAGCTAGATTCAACCGCAAAAAATCCTGCACTGACTAGATTAATGAATAATATTGTTGAATTAATTGCTGTACTAACTAGGCAAACACCGAAAACAAAGGGGAAAATATCTTGAAAGGATTGCAAACCCTCGGGTAAAAAACGCCGCATCAAAGCGGCCGCTAGCGTGCTCTCGAGACCATTGGAAAATGCTGCGATAGAAGTATGCAACAACACATGATCGGTCAGAACTGCTGCCATACCTGCACTGTTGGCAATGAAACTAGCGACTACGACAAAGGGTACAGCCCAATAGCCAAACCGCAATACCATCAGCAACCCAATACCCGAGGGAAGCCAAATCAGTGCTATATTACCGGGTTCGAGAGAAAACAGCAGAACAGCAAAACGAGCACTAAGGAAATAGATTCCCGAGGCGATTAGCAAATAAAGGAAGTTACGACCGGTTAACGGCACGATGGATCCCCATGCAGCATGCTTTTTATCCTTGTTGTTCTAAGGATTAGCGTAGTCCGTCAGCAGATATTTACCAGTTTATTTGGTGTCTTGGCTCGACTTCAGTTGAGCGAGCGCGGCTAACCAAAAGTCACTTCCCTTGCTGCGAGCGAACTCGATATTTCGCTCTGGAATCGACTCTGGCTCTTGGTAATATTGCAGTGCTTTGTCGACACTACTTTCGCGCAGAATATGCAGTAATGGGTAGGGCGCGCGATTGGTAAAGTTGGCTGGATCGTCTGCTGGCTCGCCGGCAAAGCAATAATCTGGATGGAACGAGGCGATTTGATAAATGCCTTCATAATCATACTCAACAATTAAATCTTCCGCAGTTTCCACCAGTTGTAAGTACTGATGAAAATCAGCGAAACCCTTCGTCAAAATGATGATGGTCGTTTCGGTTTCTGGATGCCGGTCCAGCACCATGCACTCCAACACCAGTTGCTCGAGAATGTCCGCGGCAGATTCCGCGTCACACTCCTGATAACGAATCGTGTTCCGTTCCACCTCGCGCTTCGCAAATGGGCAAATGGAATGCTTCACAATAATATCTTGAACCCAAGCTCGGGTGTGTTCGGTCGCTGACATAAAACTCATTCTAATGACGAAAATAAGAAAGGGGGACGCTTATCCCCCTCCGCATAGCTATTTATTCTTTAATAAATCACGAATTTCTGTGAGTAACTCTTGTTCCGGAGTTGGCTTCGGTGGCGCTGGAGGTGGCGCGGCCTCTTCCTTTTTCTTCATCGAATTCATTCCTTTGACTACCATAAAAATAGCAAAAGCAATGATGACAAAATCCAGCAGCGTTTGAATAAATTTTCCGTAACCTATGGTAACAGCGGCTTGATCCGCAGTTGCTTCGCGTAAAACTACAGCTAGGTCAGCAAAGTCGACACCGCCAATCAGCATGCCAATGGGTGGCATGACAATGTCGGCAACAAAGGATGAGACGATTTTTCCGAATGCTGCGCCAATGATGATACCCACCGCCATATCAACGACGTTACCGCGCATCGCAAACTTTTTAAATTCTTGCATCATGCTCATGAGTGTTTTCCTTCTTAAACATGCACGAACCGAAGTTAGTCCGCAGTCTCTATATAATTGGAAAATACTATTTGCGCAAGCACTCGGGAGCTGTCGACCTTACTCTGGCTTGAAAATGCCAATCAATGAGCTGCTCGGTGTCGGTTTGCTTTCTGGGGATGCTTTCTCTGCTTCGCGGTCGGCAAACTGATGACCGCAGTGCACGCATTCAACCTGCTCATACTCCTGTCCGTCGCGCGTTTCAATGCGCAACAGTAGCGTGTCTTGCGTTTTACATTGCGGACATTGAGCGCCCGCGATAAAGCGTTTCCGTGTAGTAGCCATATTCACCTCGGTTGGCATGCGGTATAATTGTCGCAGAATTTCACACGACATGCAGCCTTTCACTGGATAGTAACCATGATCACAATTCGCGACATGAGCCTCATGCGCGGCGGCACGACGTTGCTCCAACAAACCAATATCACCATTTTTCCAGGCCAC
>DASSWH010000263.1:0-8779 GCA_035705175.1 Pseudidiomarina sp. | reverse complement strand
CCGTGTGACCTTTGTCGGTTGGGTCGACTATGACGATAAAATCACTTTGTTGCGCCAGTGCGATGTGTTTTGTTTACCGTCACGGTATGACTCATTTGGTATGGGTTTTATTGAAGCGATGGCCGCCGGCCTGCCGGTAGTTGCCTATGATTTACCAGCCATTCGCAGTGTCGTTCAGCACGAACGCACCGGTTATCTCCTCAGTACTCTCACCGCCGAGCATGTCGCCACTGCCTTGCAGCAGGCATATGAGCACAAGCTTAGGCTTGGAAGCCACGGCAAAGAACACGTGCGGCAGGAGTTTACCGCCGAGCAAGCCGTCCTGCGACTGCTGACAGTGCTCGGTACGTAAACCAGCGCGTAAACAATGTAAGTAAGTTGAAATTTTGTTCTCTTTTCAATAAAGTAAATTTTTTATTAACAAAGCGGATGTAGTACCCATGTTGAAACGCTTCGGAACCCTCATTTTTTTAGTCGTAACACTCTCGAGTTGCTCAAGTGATGAAAGTGAGCCTCCTGTCGTGGTCGAGCCTCCACCCGAGCCGAGCGGCTTTGCCATAGAAGCGCCTGATTCCGTAACCTATGGCGAAATCTTTCAACTGAACGTCAATTTTGTTGAATCAAATGACGCTACCGTCGCCGCCGTTGAGGCTGATATTCCACTTTATAATGCGTCGACCGAAGGCAATACCTATACGTTTGTTGCGCCGAGCCTATCGCTGGGTGCCAGCCAATTCACAGTCACAGTGAATGCGAGTGATGGTGAGTCTCAGGAAAAAACTATTCAGGTTATTGATGATACCGATATGACGCTGTTGAGCGGATTGACACGTCGTTATGCGTTCACCAGTTCCAATATCGACAAGTACTCCATTTATCAATTTGATGAGAATGGGGTACCGCTCTACACCAAGAGCGATGGCACGACTGCCTATTTCCCTAGTCAAATTGCGCAGGTTGCCCAGAGCTATTACACCAAATTGAGCACCGGCAACTACACGGCCGAAGAAGAAGCTGATTTTATCGCGCAGGTATCGTGGCTGCGCGATAATTGTCAGTCGGTTGAACCCTATAAATTCTGTAGTTGGCAAGCGACCTTTGAACTACCGGCATATCGTCTACCGGATAACTGGACCTCGTCTATGGGACAAGGCTTCGGTATTTCAGTACTCATTTCTGCTTACGCGTGGACCCGCGATGAAACCTATTTGGATGTTGCTAAAGATGCGCTGCTGGCGTTCGCTTACCCCGTTGCGATGAAAGGTGTCGTTGCCGATTATGATGGCGTGCCATGGTATGAAGAATACGGCTCAGAAACGGATCCGGCCCATGTTCTGAATGGTTTTCTATTTGCCTTGGCCGGGGTTTATGATGCCTTTGAATTGATGGGTAGCAACACCGCTAAACAGTATTTTGATATTGGCGCGGATTCGTTGGCGCAGCGTATTGACCGATTTGATCTTGGATTTGGTTCGTACTACGACGACTCGCACTTAGAGCAAGTTGCTATTGCAAAAGGCTCGGTGGGTGATCACTACCATGAACTGCACATTTTCCAATTAGCATGGCTCTACAATCGGGTACCGCTTGAACCTATTATTGCTGCCGCCGAGAAGTTTCTAGAATACGACACCGGCGGCCTGCATAGCTATCCGTTGTTCTTTGAGAACTCCATCAAAATTCTTGATATAGAGCCTTCAGATACGGTGGATCCAAGTCGTTATGGGCCTGATTTATTGACCGACTCGAATTGGACATGGAAGCGTTTTTGGTCATCGAATGAGCCCATCCAGTCGCTCCAAATCACCTTGAACAACAGTAATGAGGATCAAGCGCCAATTGAGATGACTGCAATTCGCATTACCGGCCTTGATGAAACCGATGTACCAGAAAACATTGACTTATATTCCTGTACTGGCGAGCAACGAATACTGGTCCAGGCCAATATCAATGCGGCAGATCATCAAACTACAGGGATGTTCTTTGATGCTGAGGGATATTTGTCGTATACCTCGGTATTGACCTTACCTGAACCTATCGAGCTGCCATGCAACAATGTCGAGCTGGTTATTACGCCTGCTCGCGATGATAACTACTCGCGGTTTCGTGAACTGAATATCCACATGAAGCAGCCACGTATTATGGAAGATATCCTCGGCGAATATCCTGTCCAATAACGAATAAACGCTTACAACATTCTCGCATTTTTGCGAGAATGTTGGGGTTTGATATATCTCTAGGAAGTGAAATGAAGCGAGTCTCGGTTTACATGCCGACTCACAATCGTCGCGATTTACTTCAGCGCGCGGTTGAGTCTGTGCAAGCACAAACCCATTCGGAGTGGGAGTTGATTATTGTCAACGATGCATCAACGGATGATACGGCCGACTATTTAGCGGCACTAGCCGCACAAGACTCCCGTATTCATGTGCTAACCAATGAAACCAGTTTAGGTGCCTGCGGCTCTCGCAACCGTGCAATCGAAGCGGCGACGGGTGAATTTGTCACTGGCCTCGATGATGACGATACCTTTCACCCGCAACGCCTCGAGAAAATGGTAGCGGCCTTCGCTAGCCAGTACGCATTTGTCTGTACCGGGTTTTATTGGGTAACTGCGACCAAACGCAAGCGCGCATTGTGTTCACGCAAAGTGATACAGCTGGACGACCAACTGCTATTTAATGAAGCGACCAATCAGGTGTTAACCACTCGCGAACGCATGCTCGCAATTGGTGGGTTTGATCCTGAGTTTGTGGCTTTGCAAGACTATGACTGTTTTACTCGATTGATCCGTGCCTTCGGCCCTGGTTTACGAATTGAGGAGCCACTGCAAGATATGTACGTGGATCATGGTGGTGTGCGCATTTCGAATCACACCAAGAGTTATCGTGGATTCGAACAGTTCGCTGCCAAACATGGCGCAGAGATGACCGAACAGCACCGGGTAAATCACGAGTTTTTACTGAAAAGCCGTGTTGGCGAATCCATTACATTCGCGCAGTTGTGGCGATATTTACGCGCAGGGAGCATGCCTTTGCGAAAGTTAAACTATTACCTAAAGCATCGTTAAGAGGTAGAAACGCGTGTTAACCGTTGAAGTGAAAGGAATTGGGTTTGCCAATAAAGGCGCAGAGCTCATGCTTTATGCTGTTATTGATGCGTTTGAACAGCGCGGAATCAAGGCTCGTTTTGTCGCCGAGCCGGTTGGCGACTACTCCCGCCGTTGTGCTTTCGGCCTCTGGCAAAAGACACGCTATGTGCGCAAACAAGTGAATTGGTTACGCCCCCTGAATTTGCTACCGCGGCCATTTCGCAACATGCTCGGCTTAGTGCGTGAACGTGACATTGACGTCGTTTTAGATGCCTCTGGTTTTAGCTATGGTGATCAGTGGAATAATGCGGTTGCGCGCGACCGGCTGGCTTCGACCATTCGAACCTTTAATAAACGCAACGTACCGGTGATTATTCTGCCGCAGGCACTCGGCCCCTTTACCAAACCGGCGAATCGAGCCACCTTTACCCATATTGTGAAGCATGCTGATCTGGTGTTTCCTCGCGATTCGCATTCGTTGCAATATGCCAGCGCATTGGTACCGAGTGAATCACGCGGGCACATTAGCCAGTGTCCTGATTTTACCAATCTGATCAAAGGGATCGAATCAGCAGATTTCGATGCAGCACAGCATCAAGTGTGCTTTATTCCGAACTCTAAAATGGTCGAGAAACGAACCGATGGTGCCCAGTATATCGACTTTTTAGTCGCTGCTATTGAGGCTGCAATCGCTAAGAACAGCAAACCGTTTATTTTGATTCATGAGCAGGATGCAGACCGTCGGCTTACGCAGCAAATTCTTGCGCGGTTGTCGCAGCCGGTTCCGGTACTGGACCCGCAGCATGCGCTTAAGATCAAATGGATTATCGGTCACTCAAAGGTGGTTATAAGCTCACGTTTTCACGGTTTAGTCAGTGCGTTGTCGCAGGGCGTACCCGTTATCGCAACAGGCTGGAGCCACAAGTATCAAGAACTCTTGAATGACTATGAATGCCCGCAACAACTGTTTGATGTGAGTCAGGATCAGACGGCCGCAATCGATGCACTCGTTCATTTAATCGAGAATACCAATCATCGCCAAGCACTGGTCGACCGTATTGAAGCGGCTGGAGTTTGGCAACGAGAGGCTGCAACCGCCATGTGGGATTCTGTGTTTGCCCTGATCCAAGAGCGCGTTGGAGCGAATTAGTTCATGCGTATGTTGCTGAAGGAAAGCGCTCAGTGAAGTATCGTCGCGACATTGATGGTTTACGCGCTATTGCAGTGCTCTCGGTGATTGCATTTCATGCTGGGATCAGTGGCTTTGCCGGTGGCTATGTTGGGGTTGATGTATTCTTTGTCATCAGCGGCTATTTGATCACCACCCTCATCTATCAAGACATTCAACAGCAGCGTTTTTCGTTCGCCAATTTCTATAAACGCCGTGCCGCTCGACTGTTGCCGGCGCTCAGTGTGACCTTGCTGGTTGTGCTGTTGTTTGGCTTCGTTTTCTACGACACGCAAACATTTGACCAGCTCGGCAAAGAGGTCTTCTTCTCATCCTTTGGCGCCGCTAATTTATATTTTGCAAACGGCGTGAACTACTTCACTTCAGATGAAAGTCAGCAACCGCTGATACATTTGTGGTCATTGGGGGTTGAAGAGCAGTTTTATATTGTCTGGCCGGTCATTTTATTACTGGTCATGAAGTTTAAGCGCTCTGCCCTCATACCGCTGACGCTGCTGTTGTTTGTCGTGTCCTTGGTCTATTCAGAGCTTGAAGTGCTGGAACGCACGACCGCAGGCTACTTTCTTCCACAATACCGCGCGTTTGAACTGCTCATTGGCGCTATGACTGCCTTTTGGCTCACTCGAGGTGGTGGTAGCTCACTTGCGAACGGTGTTCGGCAGCTCCTTGCGCTCATTGGTATGGTGCTCGTGATTGTGCCGATGTTGCTATTGAATGAAGACAGTGGCTTTCCGGGTATCAACGCGCTATGGCCGTGCTTAGGTACTGCATTATTGATTGCCTTTCCGCATCAGGGACCACTGACACAGCTGCTTTCTACGCGCGCTATGGTCTTAATTGGGCTGATTTCGTACCCCTTGTATTTGTACCATCAGCCCTTGATAACGTTCACGCATGTATTTGATTTGGGCCTGGCGCCTTGGAGCTTATTTACCCTGGTAGTGATCATTGCGGGATTGGCTGCATGGTTGACCTACAGATATCTTGAAATGCCGGTGCGCAATTGGAGTAGTAAAGGTTCACGGCGCACAAAGCAAATTACCTTAACCCTGCTGGTTGCGACCATTCCAGCTTTTGCAGTCGTCGGTCTTGCTATTGCTAAATTGAATGGAGTTCCGCAGCGGTTTCAAATTTTGAACCCCTTTGCGGCGGATATCAGTCAAGCGCATGCACTGCCGTTTTATACCGCGCATGAAACGGGTTATCAGGTCAGCACTGACACGCATGGCGGCATTCTCTTTATCGGCGATTCGGTACTACAACAATATGTGCCGATGCTGACAACAACCCTTGGTTATTCTCAAGAACAAATCGATACGGTTACCCGCGGCCAATGTGTGCTGCTCAAAGGTGTGTCGTTTGTCGATATGATTTCTGACATTTCCTGCGAGGGCTTGCGTGACCAATTGTATAGTTTGGATAAAACCTATGACTACGTGGTGATTTCTCAAGATTGGCGAGGCTACAATCAAACGGTACTCAACTTTGCAGCGGATCAAACTGAGCACACCTATGCACGTTGGCATCAGCTATTGACTGCCACCATTGAACATTTTCAGGCCCGTGCAAACACCGTTATGGTCGTGGGCGCTCACCCGCTGGTAACCGGTACACGCGCCATTCAAAGCTCGGTATTTATTCAGCCAGAGACGTATCGCCAGCGGCTCGACGACTTAGCCATCACGAATACCACCGACGCTGCGCGCGGTGAAGCCTATTTTGCGCAATTAGCAGCGAGCGCCACGATACAGACCTGGTCACCCATTCGACTATTTTGTCCGAATATGCCCGCTAACACCGATGCCGAAGCATGCCAGTTACACAATGGTACCTGGTCGTTTTTCAATGACCCACTGCACCTGACCGTTGCTGCGATGCCGTTTGTTGAACGGCAGTTGGAGTTGCTTGGCGTAGGCGCTGCCACTGAACCACAATAAGCGCATAAATGATACCGACTAAACTGCTCGGTTGGGTGCCCATAAACGCGTGGCCGGCGGCATAGCCGTGCCCCAAATAAATCGTCAGCGCCAAAATAAATGAAAAGTGCCGAATGGTGGGTTGACGGAAAAACAGAGCAATCGCTGCAAACCAGAAGAACAGGTGCATTGCGGACATAAATAACGCAAAAGGAACGCCAAAAGCACCACGCAAATCGTACCAATCTTGCTCGATGATCAGATACGTATCAAATACGCGACTATTATTACTGATCAGGTAATGCTCGCGCCCGGAGCCCAGATAAAAACGTTCGCCTAAACCGACCAGATCGGCTTGTTTATCATGCTGCTGCAATTCGCGCTCACCCGCCAGAACGAGCAGTGCTCGCGGATTGGCACCTTCCATGATTTGACCGATTTGAGTGAGCTGATATTCAAATAATTCATAGTTTTTATGCACAAACGAGCTGACCGATACCACCACGACACTCAGCATGATCGCCACAATGGTTTTAGCCACGCGTTGTTGCAGGGTCACACTGCGTTTGAATAGCAAATACAGAGCAAAAAATACCGACAGAATAATAGCCGCACCAATCCAACCGGCTTTCGTACCCAGTAACGTCAGTCCACTGAAGCAGAGTAATAACTTGCCGGCACTGCTCCAGCTGAGCTGCTCGTAGAAAAACGCAGCCAAGACACACAATGAAATAAGTGCCGCCAAGCCAACATCATTCCCACCCACATAAAACGACTTGATACCAAAAGCATGATCGCCATAGCTGTCAAGACCGATGCCACTGGCAAATGAAAACACCATGAAGGCGCCAAACACCCAACCGAAATGGGCGATTCCCTTTTCAGAAAGTTGCTCTACAACCCCATATTCACGATAGATATACAACGCTAAGAGTGTGATGACAAAAGGATAAATCCATCGCAAGAAGATATTCAAGTCACTAAAAAAGCCAGTATCACCAACTGGATACGATTGAATCAGTAATAACAGGAGCCACAGCAAAATGATACTTTTTAATAAGCTGGGTAGCAGTCCGCGCTGGGTATAGATCAACACCAAGCCGAGTGCCAATAACAGCATTCGAAATGCCAGACTAACTCGCACTACATCAAGTCCAACATAACTGAGAATGCCGTACAGTGAATCGAGCCAAATTATTGGAAAAATCAGGGCGATGGTTAGCAGACGAGCGAGTTGCGAACGATTCAAGCTGATGATCATGACATCACCTCGTTGCGCTGTACCGCATGTCGTAGCAAATAGCCATTCAAAATAGTAAACCACAGCGCGCACCAGGTAATCAGACCAACCGCTAACACCGGGATGCGGTTCGGGTAACGTGGGCTTGAACTAACTTCAGCTGGCATCAAGCGATGCAAAATCGAGAATTCAGGACTTTGCACGATCTGCAAGCGGCTCAACAGTACCGATTCAATTTCTGCGTAAATAGCCGATTCTTTGGAGTCAGCAGCAGATGAGCTTGCCAATGCCTGCAATTGTGACGTGAGCTCGTTGATAGCCACTTGCCGTAAATTGTCATCCAATAGCTGAATGATGTGCTCGAGCTGCTGTTGGGCAGTCGCGGGATCGTAGAAATACCATTGCACACCATGGCCACCATCAATGGCATTTCGGAACGTATGCAGGTGACGCGCGACATACTGTTCTATTTGCTGGTGACGCGTTGTGCCGTATGCCTGTAACGCTGCGTCAACCGCGTCCCACTGCGGCGCAAATTGAGTCGCCAGATGCTGCGCGACATCAGCTTGAAATTGCGCCCCACTGAAGTAAAAAGCAATTCGAGCTTCTGGCCGGGTTGTTGCGGGTTGCGCGAATGCGGCTCCCGTTTGATTCAGCACCAGATCATCCACTTTCCGAACCATGCCCTGGTTATATGCAATCGGGTCGATGCGCAGCAATGCTTGTGCTTGATACAGTCGCGGTAGCTGTTGCCAATAGGTCCAACTGAGCGCGACACCAATACTCAACATAATGACGGTCAGCAGAACATGTTTGCGCAACCAACGCCAATAATCGGCGAGGTGCAGGCCGTTGGCTTGATTACTCTTCAACACGCTCTACTCCGCGTATCAGCGTGTGCAGGATCAGTATGAAAACGCCCAGTAGCAAGCCAATAGCGGCCCAAGTCAGCAAACTCAGATTATCAGATTCTGCCGGCACCATCGGTGGATCGATGGCCTCAAAGACAAAATCGTCGACAATTTCTATTAGAATCAACTCGTTACGCTGCTCTTCGATGAGCGCAGCGAGAGCATTTCGAACCACTTCAGTGGTTACCGTTTCAAGTTCAGCAGTCAAGAAATCAATTCGGGTTCGGATGTTCTCGATTTCCCGCTGTTGCAAATGCGAATTGATCTGTGTGATGAGTGTACGCAAAATTTCGGCTGAAGCGTCAGCCGATGCCGTCGTGATGCTCAGAAACGCAATTCGATTGACTCGATCATAATAGACCGTCAGTGCTTGCCGTAACTCGTTGAATACAACAACGTCCGGCGCATCAGGTTCAGCGGGCAGGAACGCGG
>DASSWH010000262.1:0-5186 GCA_035705175.1 Pseudidiomarina sp. | reverse complement strand
CCTACTAAACGGCCTTTCTCGATTAATACGTTATAGCCCGCCTGCGTGCCTTCATCATCCACCGCTAATGAGCCGCGACGATCGGCAATAGTGCCATCATCGACAATAGTACAGTGTTCGGACGCTACCAATTCACCCATTTTACCCGAGTAGGCGGATGCGCCTTTGCGGTTGAAGTCACCTTCCAAACCGTGTCCGACTGCCTCATGCAAGAGGACGCCTGGCCAGCCAGAGCCGAGCACGACTGGCATGGTACCTGCTGGAGCGGCTTGCGCTTCGAGATTCACTAATGCCTGCCGAACCGCTTCTTTTGCGTAGTCTTGCCAGCGTGGTTGCAGGCTTCCCTCGGCAGCAAAGAAATAGTCATAGCCAACCCGTGCGCCACCGCCAGCACTGCCGCGCTCGCGCTTGCCGTTTTGTTCAACCAATACGGTGCAATTGAGACGAACTAAGGGCCGCGAGTCGGTGGCAAAAATACCATCGGTGCCCGCTACCAATACTTCATCGTAACTGCCGCTAATACTCGCAATGACTTCCACAACACGCTTGTCGAGACTGCGTGCGTAGGCATCTACTTCTCGTAACAGATCAATTTTTGCGGCTTCGTTCAGCGTCGAGATAGGATTGGTTGCTGCATAACGCTCTGGTGTTTTAACCGCTTGTAGTTGCGGTAAGGTGCCATGTGCTCCGGCAGCTGCAATGCCCCGCGCTGCAGCGGCGGCATTCTGTAATGCAGCCGGTGAAATATCATCGGCATAGGCAAACCCAGTTTTCTCGCCATGAATGGCACGAACACCGAGTCCAGCTTCAATATGAAAGCTACCATCTTTCACAATACCATCTTCCAAAACCCAGGATTCGTTGACGCTACTTTGCAAATAGATATCCGCGAAGTCGATGCTACCGCTATAAATACTCTGAAGGGCATCCACCAACGCCGAACGGTCTAACCCGTGCGCTTGCAAAAGTTGTTGTTCAACACGACTAGATTGGGTCATTTATACACCTGTTTACGACTTGAATAATGATTCGACACGGGAATATTCTCCCGAATCTTCTGCTGTTTGTGGAGCTCAATTGACGCTGTTGCTAAGCACGGTTGATCATCCTCGCATTCCGCGACAATAGTTCCCCAAGCATCAATAATTAAAGCGTGTCCATATGTCTGACGACCATTTGCATGGGTGCCGACTTGCGCTGCTGCAACCAGCGCACACTGTTGTTCAATAGCCCGTGCTCGGGTCAATACATGCCAATGCGCGGCGCCCGTTACTTGGGTAAACGCAGACGGGAGTACGATTAGATCAGCGCCTTGTTCGCGAAGTGCTCGAAACAGCTCTGGAAAACGCACATCATAACATACTGCCAGTCCCAATACGCCAAACTCAGTTGGTACTGTCACCACTGCGTCGCCAGCTTCGGTCCACGCCGATTCACGATAATTTTTGGTGTTATCGTCCACATCTACATCAAATAAATGGACTTTGTTATAGCGTGCAATACAGGTGCCTTGGGGGTCGAAAACCAATGATGCAGCACTGAACTTCGCTTGCTCCATATCATCAATCAGTGGAATAGTGCCAGCGACCAAGTACACGCCAAACTCGCGCGCCAATTCGGCCAAGTGAGTTTGCATGGGGCCGACGCCGGTCAGTTCCGCAAGTTCACGTTGACGTTTATCACCAGCACCAAAGCACAGACACGCTTCGGGAAGCACAACCAATTGCGGACGAGTATCAGGAAGTTGTCGAAATAGCTTACGAATCGCCTCGAAATTAGCCGCTGGTTCCGCGTGACTGGTCATTTGCACTGCCGTCACTTGCAGGGCTTGCTGAGGAATTATTGTCGGTGTTGTTGTCGGTGCTTGTGCTGTCATCATTCACCTCCGTAGCTTCAGGTTCCGTGGCTGGCTCCGCATCTTGCGGAATGGTTACCTCACGACTGGAGCGGGCAACTTCTTCGACAATAGGCTCATCCATAGTTCCACTTATTTTGTATTCGAGTCGACTAATCACTTGCGCATTTTGCAACATGCGATCAATAAGAAGCGCAGCTAGTCCCGACGGCGGGTTCACCATCCATGCCAAAATAACCGGCAGACTCGATGTGACTTTGGGTGCAAAGAATAATTGATAATCGATGGCTCCGGTCACTAAATTGGTTTGACCGGAAACATCCATATCTCCTGCCGAACCATTCATTACCGTATTATCGGTGCGTACTAATCCATTTTCTATTGCAAACGTGCCGCCGAAAGAGGTGTAGAACAAGCCATTCGCAAACACATCGCGAAAATCGAAACGCAATTTACGTAAAATTCCTTCCAAACTCAACAATGAAAATATTCGGGCTCCACCGTCGCTCACTTCATTCAAATATCCTTGTCCCAACCGCCAATCTACTTGTCCATTCAATGTTTCTGGATTGTAGGCGTCTGGTGCACCCTGCCAACTTAAATCAAAGTCCATGCTCGCGGGGCTATCTTGAACCATAGTGGTAATATGGTAGTCACTCAAGAAGGCGCCGAGATCATCGCTGCTAAAATTGCCTTCCATACGCGTTAGTGTGTCGATATTTTCGCCCTGCTGCCACAATCCTGAAGCTGTCAGCACATGGCCGTTGTTTGCAATACGCAAACGAGTGACCTGCAAACCAGCTGGATCTGGAACCACTGAAAATTCCACTTCACCGAGCGGATAGGCGCCATAGCGACAACGCTGACAACTAAAATCAATTTTTGGAACTGAGCTTAAATCGACCTCAGCAATCGAATCCACTTCTTCGTCAACCGCTACAGCAATGGCTTCCGCAGGGGGCTCCAATTCCAAATAATCAGCATTAATAGTCACGGCAAGCGCGGCATCATCAGTAGTTGTGAGTCGACCTTCAAGCTGCGCTTGCTCAGCATCCGCACGGAACAACCAACCTTCAGCAGAAGGCCAAAGAATGCCATCAAATCCGTTGAGCTCATGATCTCCAAACTGGAAGGATGGAGTGCTCACTTCAATATAGTCTGGTTGTAAGAACGTCCAGCGTTGAACACCTTCAGGACCAGCTTGTTCGCCTAATTCGGCGAACGTACGTAACGCTTTGATCCATGACCCGAGTTGAATCTCATCATGGCTAATTTCGACTATAAAATCTGGATTCAATCGCAAAGTATTGGGGTTTGGAACGCTCGGCAGTCCCTCACCAATTCGCAAGAAACCCTGCTGTAGTTCTGTTGCAGCTCCATCAAGTTGCAATTCGAGCAACGCTTCATCGCCATACTGACTATTGATCAAAATCGAATCGTTTCCGCCCGATACCTGCAACTGCCATGGCACCTCTGTACCACTCGGTTTGTGTAGTGGCGCCGGCAGCGCCAACTCCAATGCCGCCAGGTTTGAGCGTTGTTGCCAATTAAAGGAATAGGTATTAGGTTTCAACACTAATTGCAGGCGGCCAGTCCAATCAAACACACCCGTCACGAGGTCACTACCGAAATTCTGCCACGCTCCGGTCAAACCCAGTTCCACTCGATAATCGTCAGCATCTGCGGCTCCATCGAGTTCAGCCTCGACGACCTGTCCTAACCACGTGAATAGTAAGTCTTCACTTTTAATCTCTGCGTTGCGAAACTTTATGACGCCATTCAGATCACGGAATTGCTGCTGAAGCGGTTCAACATACAGATCATTATCGGCCAACTTAGCGGCACCCTCTGCGACCACCTCTCCCCCAGCACTGAGGGGGATAGTTAACTTCAAATTGCCGTTGAATGGTCCAGCTAATTGCAGTTGGGTGAAGGTAACGCCTAAGCTTTTAGCCAAAGGACTTTGCACGAAAATAGGTTGTAGCTCTTGCGCGGCACCACTGATTTCGGTGTCGACGATGAGCTTAGGTTCGCTCTCGACGAGGTTCGGAATGCGTGTGTGCACGATAGGCAGTTGCATATTCCCGAGTCGACTACTCGTTGCCGTTATATGCATACGTTGATTATGAAAATCGACAATAGTGCGACTTTCTTCTAGCGGTAACCATCCTGAGCGAAATTTATAATCGAGGTCAGTTAACCGAGTTCGTGCTCGAAATACCCCAGAGTTATCCAAATAAGGAAATGCATTTAACTTGCCTCGCCAGACCATTGCCACATCATCTACTTGGCCCGCGACCATTGCAGTTGCTAAATAGTCTTGAAGGTTTCCCCCTACCGCAATAGGCAGATGCTCACGTAGTACCGTAATATCCATCGCTTGCTGATTCACACTGCGAATCAACAGATCGACAAAAACAGACTCATCACGCGGTTCAATACGCCCTTGTAGTTCCAGCGGGAAATTGGAGAGTTCAATTCGGCTTGATGGCGCAATACGTAGACGCCAAGCCGGATGCTCCGGCAGCTGCGCGGGTACGATGAATTGCCCACTTGCGTCAATCAGCGGCAACTGCCATGCACGAGTTAGACTCAATGCTTGGCTACGAATCTCACTATCAATGCCAGAGAGGTGCCAATCAATTGTGGATCCAGCACCGAAACCCTGTCCCCAAAGCGTTGCTGTCACACCACTAAGACCGGGCACTCCCCCCGCGTCTTGCCAACTCAGATCGCTACTCTGTAACCACCATTCGGGAGCTTGGTTGGTGGGGAATCGAGCAACGACGTCAGCTACTCCAGACAGCTCTCGAGCCGCCAAATCATCACTCAGTGCCGCCCCAGCGCTACCAGTACTGGTGAGTAATCGCGAGAGTTCAGCAAGCGGCGCAGCTTCGATACTAATCGCTTGTCCACTCGCATCACGCTGCCAACTGAACGATGGTAGTTGCCAACTAGTGCCATCATGTTGCACGGTAATCGGGTTACTATTCACTAACCAACCGTTTGTAATTGGATTTAATTTAAGCAGTCCGGCGGGAATGACCAATCGATGATCACGCTCATCAACGCGCCAACGCAACTCATTTCGCCCCAGTTGGAGGCTACCATCATTGAAAGTTGAATCCGCAAAATTCAACCACAACGTGAAATTAAATTCAGCGGTTTCAACCTCAGTATCTATCACTTGTTGTTGCAACCATGGAGTGATATCCAAGTTTTCCGCATTTACATACACTTGCCCCGATAAGGCTTGTACATCATTGCCTTCAATATCAATGACAATGTCGAGTGTATTTTCGGTGAAGTCGGCAATACGCAGTTGCCCGGT
>DASSWH010000261.1:0-2899 GCA_035705175.1 Pseudidiomarina sp. | reverse complement strand
AGCCGCTGGCCGGTTGTGAAATTGGAGCTAAGCCGTGTGCAGCACGCACTTGGTTAACTGCTGCTTCATTTGGCACCGACATTACAACGGGAACATTCGCGTTGGTGACGGCCGCAGGAATCGGATTGTATTTGGTAAGATGACGCTCGTTGTCAATACCTGGGAAATCGTAACAAGCATTCGGCGGTAGCAACAAGGCTGGATTTTGCAATGCAGCAGGGTCAATACCAACTTGTGCAGGATCGATCGCACCAGCACCAATGGCACCTAGAATAGAGGCAGGGCTATCACACGCTGCACGCCAGCGACCTTCTAATGGCGCCGTTGGATTTTCTGCGCTAGGAACTGGCGAGAAATAGGGCAGTGATACCTGACCTTGATAGAGTGCAGCAGTGCTTGCCGCAGCATACGCAGGATTAGTTGGATCCGGCTGTAATGCGCCGGCGCCGACTAAGGCGTCAGCTACCGTAATGCCGGTGTTTTGCGACATCAAAGCTGGTGTACCAGTGGTGCTGAATTGTTGCACCATTAGCCCTTTAATCGCGCCGAACACATCGCTGGTCGACTGCGTTGTGTAGCTTGAAACATATATAATATCTTCTTTATCAACCCCAAAAGCTTCGAGGGCAGCTTCATGGCTATTGATCAACTGCTGTAAGCCTAACGCCGCAGGGTCACCTGATACAGGGAATTCGCTGGCATTACGCTGCATGAGTCCATAGGTTTGTGACGGCTGTACGTCACGTCCTAACGAATCTTGGATGTTCGACGTTAACACGACTGCATACCCAGTCTTCGGTTTCAACGGCTTTAATGGCACAACCGCAACACCTTTTGGTCCTGTTGCCGAAACGATAAAATCGACGCCATGTGTCAATTCTGCTGCGATGGCGCAGGTGGCAGCTGGACTCGCTGCTGCGCACGCAGCATTCACGGCAGTACCGCCCATCACCGCCTCGAATACTCGAATAGAACCGGGAGCCTCAAGTGTTGCAGCATCGACCGTTACCTCATTACCGTCTTGGTCTACGGGTAGTGAGAAACTGAAGGTCATGGTTGAATGCGTACCCCAACCATCTAAGCCATTGAGCGCGACTTGAGGATTGGCAAAATCAGTTGGATCTGCAACGGGGATGTTTAGCGTGCCATCGACGGATCCGCTCAGCAAAATGTTTGATGGAACCGGAACCGCGCCATTGCTCGGATCAAATACCACGCGAGTGGCGTTTACTTGTGTTTCTATTTCGGTTGTTGGTGCATCGTCACCACTACCACCGCAGCCGGCAAGTAGCAGTGCACTGCTGATAGCTGATGCAAGCATGAGTTTTTTCATGAGGCTTCCCCGATCCTTGTTTGTATTGTTATATTCTGAGCATCTATTCAATGCTTCTTCTCGTCTTGCCTATCATCGCCTTTTTCAACTGGTACGACAAGACGTGTCAATTAACAAATTTTTATACACCGCTAGCGCCCAACTTGAAAGTATTTTTCGAGATTTTCTTTTGCTGAAGCTGAGAAAAACGGGAAAAACTAGTACACTAACGACACATCAATTTTGCCATAGTGTAAGCCGAAAATGACGAAGATGCATAACGAGTCTGTGACAAAAGATTGCTTGAACAACAAAATAATACTGGTAACGGGTGCCGGTGACGGTATTGGTCGACAAGCTGCCCTCACCTACGCAAGCTATGGAGCAACCGTTGTATTACTGGGCAGAACCGTTAAAAAGCTCGAGGCGGTCTATGACGAAATCATCGCCGCCGGTGGTCCAGAGCCAGCGATTGTCCCATTGGATTTGAAAGGTGCAACCAAAAGCCACTATGAAGGCTTAAACGCAACAATTATTGAGAAGTTCGGGCACCTCGACGGGCTATTGAATAATGCGAGCCTGCTTGGTGTATTGTCACCATTTGAGCATATTGACCATCCCACGTGGAATGACCTTATGCAAGTCAATGTGACGGCTCAATTTATGCTAACGCAAGCGCTCATGCCGGCTTTGAAGCGAGCGCAACACGCCAGTATTGTATTCACATCATCGGGAGTTGGCCGGAAAGGCCGGGCTTATTGGGGACCCTATGCAGTCAGCAAATTTGCTACCGAGGGCTTAGCACAGGTGATGGCCGACGAATATGAAGGTTCATCTATTCGTGTTAATGTCATTAATCCAGGCGCAACGAGAACCACAATGCGCGCTCGTGCGTATCCAGGAGAAGACCCGAAAAAATTGCAAACACCTGCTGAGCTGATGCCACTTTATGTGTATTTGATGGCTGATGCCAGTATCAAGGTCAATGGCGAAAGTCTCGACGCCCAATAGTGCGGGTGGCAAGAAGATGCCGACATGATCGTCAAAAAGTGAGTAGATATGCTGGGACAGAATGTTTTAATGACCGCCGCATTACTCGTTAATTCGAGCGTAACCGTAGAAGCCTTACCGGCAGTTGCAGCGGTGAATTGGATCGGTGTCAGCGCGCCCAGTCCCGATGTAGTTTGGGTGAGTGGCTCTGATGCCACCATTGGTCGTAGTTTAGACGGTGGCCAAACATGGACAATTAGCAAACCATCAACCGCAGCCTTAGAATTTCGTGACATTGAAGCATTGGATAGTAATCAAGCCTACGCACTCAGTATCGGCGAGAATGGTAATTCACGCGTGTACTACACCAGTGATGGTGGCGAAAGCTGGTTACTACGCTATCGCGCCAGTGTTGAGCAGTTTTTGAATTGTATTGCTATCGCAACAAGCGGCGAGGCGTGGATTACCGGCGATACGATCAGTGGCCGTTGGGATATGGTTCGTAGTATCGACGGCCGAAATTGGCTGACAGCACGTAATGCGATCAGCGATGCGCCGCAGGCTGGTGAAGGTGGGTTAGCCGCAAGTGGTGGCTGT
>DASSWH010000260.1:0-4884 GCA_035705175.1 Pseudidiomarina sp. | reverse complement strand
GATTTTGGATCTGTTTCCAATGGGTAGCACTCAGCCATTTCGAATTGATTTTTTCGATGATGAAATAGATACCATTCGAGGCTTTGATCCAGATTCACAATTATCTACTGAACAAGTGGCATTCATTAATCTCTTGCCGGCGCACGAATTTCCGACCACTGCGAATGCGATTGAAGGGTTTCGCGCACGTTATCGCGAACGGTTCGGCGCCTCAAATGAACGCGACTCGATTTATTACCAGGTATCACAAGGACAGTTCCCCGGGGGGATTGAGTATTATCTACCGCTATTTTTTGAGACGACAGCGAGCCTATTCGACTTTCTCCCTGAACAAGCTGTAGTTGTTACCTTCGGTGACTTACAAGGGAGTCTCGAGCATCTTTGGCATGATATCTCAACGCGGTATGAATCACGTCGATACGATCCATTACGACCACTACTGCCGCCGCATGAGGTGTTTTTAACAGTCGATCAATTACATGGCGAATGGAAACGCCGGCCGCGTATTCGCGCTCAGGTTCCAGCCGACAAACCGCAACCCGGTCCGCGTAAGTTCGGCTTACGGCCTGTCAGTGAAATTGCGGTTGAACCACAGCAAAAACAACCATTAAGCAAACTCGCTAATAAGCTGGATCAATGGCGTCAAGACAATTACCGCGTGCTGTTCATCGTCGAGTCGGCGGGACGCCGCGAGTCCGTACGGGAGCTGCTGGCGCCATTGCAGTTAGGTCTTGCCGAAGTAGATTCCTTTGCTGAATTTGTTCAGTCAAATTCCTTTGCCGCGCTTGCTATTGGTCCGGTTGTTCATTCATTCGAACTCCCCACGGATCGGCTGATCGTTATTACCGAAACGGAGTTACTCGGCAACCGTATTGTTCAGCGCCGACGTCGTGACCAAAAAGCAACGGTCAGCTCTGAGCATATGGTTCGTAATTTGGCTGAATTAAAGATCGGTCAGCCAGTGGTTCATCTTGACCATGGGGTTGGCCGTTATCAGGGCCTGCAAACACTTGAAACTGGCGGCGTCACCACGGAGTTTGTGACGATCGAATACGCCGGCAGCAGCAAACTTTACGTTCCAGTTGCGTCGCTTCATTTACTCAGTCGGTACAGTGGTGGTGAAGAGAGCAGCGCGCCATTACATAAGCTCGGCAACGATCAATGGGAACGCGCAAAGCGCAAGGCTGCCGAAAAGATTCGCGATGTCGCAGCCGAATTGCTTGACGTGTATGCACGCCGCGAGGCAAAACCTGGTTATGCGTTCCAACGCACTATCGAAGAGTATAATCGCTTTGCTGGAAGTTTTCCGTTTGTCGAAACTGACGATCAACTCGATGCAATTACTCAGGTGCTCGCCGATATGGAGTCGGATCGTGCTATGGATCGCTTGGTGTGCGGCGACGTTGGTTTCGGTAAAACAGAAGTCGCCATGCGCGCTGCATTCGTAGCTGCGAACGATGGTAAGCAAGTAGCCGTGCTAGTACCCACTACCCTACTTGCTCAACAACACTATGAAAACTTCAAAGATCGGTTTGCCGATTGGCCGTTTCGGGTGGAAGTACTCTCGCGGTTCCGCAGCGGCAAACAAACCACGCAAGTTCTCGCCGATCTAAAGAGTGGCAAAGTGGATATTGTTATCGGTACCCACAAGTTGCTACAAAACGACATCCATTTTCATGATCTTGGCTTACTGATTGTGGATGAAGAACATCGTTTTGGTGTGCGCCAAAAAGAGGCTATAAAACGCCTGCGTGCTGATGTGGATATTCTAACCCTCACCGCCACTCCAATTCCGCGCACACTCAATATGGCGATGAACGGCGTACGCGATTTGTCCATTATTGCAACGCCACCGGCAAAACGGCTAGCCGTCAAAACCTTCGTTCGTGAATACGATGAGCCGACCATTCGTGAAGCCGTCTTACGTGAAATTCTGCGCGGTGGACAAGTTTATTTTTTGCACAATAATGTCGAGACGATCGAAAGAACGGCACGTGACATTGAAGCATTAATTCCAGAAGCCAGGGTCACCATTGCGCATGGACAAATGCGCGAGCGCGACCTCGAACGGATCATGACGGATTTTTATCACCAGCGCTTCAACGTCCTCGTTTGTACGACCATTATTGAGACGGGCATTGATGTGCCAACTGCCAACACCATTATCATGGATCGTGCCGACCATCTCGGCTTGGCGCAAATGCATCAATTACGTGGTCGTGTCGGTCGCTCACATCATCAGGCCTATGCTTATTTGCTCACTCCGCACCCGAAGCGCATGACCAAAGATGCATTGAAGCGTCTTGAGGCCATTTCACAACTCGAGGATCTCGGCGCCGGTTTCATGCTCGCCACTCATGATTTAGAAATTCGGGGAGCGGGTGAATTATTAGGTGATGATCAAAGCGGACAAATCGAAAGCATCGGCTTTACGTTGTACATGGAAATGCTTGAACAAGCTGTGCAAGCACTCCGTGAAGGTAAAGAGCCCGCTTTAGACAGTTTGCTACGACAACAAAGCGATGTGGACTTACGCGTTCCAGCTTTGCTACCAGAAACCTACATAGCGGATGTGAATACTCGATTAAGTTTATACAAACGCATAGCCAGTGCCGACAGCGCACAGTCCCTGCGCGAACTGCAAGTTGAGATGATCGATCGTTTCGGTCTGTTACCTGACGCGGTGAAAAATTTAGTTCGCATAACCGAACTGCGTAACCGCGCCGGTCAACTTGGTATCCGTAAGATTGACGGTGGTCCGCATGGCATTACCTTTGAATTCGGTGCGGATACCAAAGTAGCCGTTGAGCTACTTATTCAGTTGATTCAGGAACATCCTCAATATTATCGACTCGAAGGTGCAAACCGTTTACGTATTCTTGAAAAAATCGAAGATACTCAAGCACGGTTGAAACTGGTAGAGTCTTTATTAGAAGCATTTTCAGGAAACACATAAGCATGGGTCGACCTTATCTGCTGCAATTATGGCGATTCACAGCCACGAGTATCGCGAGCTTACCGTTTCTGGTGATAGCGGAGTCCGCGTTTGCCCAGACCAATCAATCAGTCGATCCATCACAATGGCGCTGGTTTGACGTCGAGGTGTTGGTGTTCAAACATTTAAATACGGATGTTGAGGAGCAATTCCCATGGTTACCACCGCGCCCCGTTCAAAATGCTAAAAATGATTTATTAACCACCTACTATGCCCCCAATTTTGGCAGTTTTTTATATGAAACGGACCCGTGTGACTATGACAACGCGCTGATGAAAGGTGAAGCAATTTGGTTGTGTCATCAACCGAATGAGCTAGACTTGAGTTATAACAGCACACACCAAACACCCCTGGCTCGCCTCAATCGCTTTAATGCTGCTCCGGTTAATATTGTCGATGGTTTTGGTGGTGAGATGGAGGAGTCACCACGCCCCTTTTTGTTGCCCTCGACAGCCATGGAACTGACCGAATTACGCGAAAATCTAGTCCGCCGCAATATAGGTGAGCCCTTGTTACATCAGGTGGTTCGGCAACCGGTATTTAATCGATCGGATAGCTACACATTTCGTATATTTGGCGGAACAAATTTCGGCAATCGTTTCGCGCAAGACGGTTATCTGCGTCCTCAGTCTGAACCAGAACAGCAAGCATCTGACTGGTCTGCCACCGGATCTCAACCCGTCCCGAGGGTGTCGCCTCAAGAAGATCTATTTGCAGAGCTTGAGGAACTTTTACAAATGGCCGACCAAGGTGATTTACAATTAACCTTACGGGCACAGCAAACTCCGCCGCCTCCACCCGCTGATCGCGCCGACGTGATTGAGAAACAACCGCTGTGGGAGCTCGAAGGTTTGATTCATATTTATTTGGTGGCAAACTATCTGCACATTGAAAGTGACTTACAATTACGAGAGCCCGAAACAGTGCGTTTTAGCGCGGGTAGTTTGGCAGACCAAGCACAACTGGCTATTGATGGTCAGGAACAAACGCAGCCTTTTTTGAGGCGGTATGATTTACAGCAACTGCGCCGCGTGATTAGCCATGAAACCCATTATTTCGATCATCCCAAGTTTGGTATTGTCGTGCAAATACGGCGCACTGATTTGTCCGCGCGACGCTAGTCCTCACAGGCAGAATGATGGAGAAACACGAAGAATTATTGCTCGCATTGCGTAAAGTTATACGGGCCACTGATCTGTACTCAAAGCAACTCAACAAACTCGCTGGGTTAACAGCACCGCAGTTGCTAATACTCCGTGAAGTTGTCGCAGCACCCGACGGAATAACCGCCAGCGCTGTCGCCCAAAATATCACCTTGAGTCCAGCTACAGTCAGCAACGTTATTGACCGCCTGGAACATAAGCAATTCATCCGTCGCGAACGCAGTACGCAAGATCGCCGCCGCGTCGTCCTATGGCTAACCGACGCTGGCGCCCAGCGTATGCATGCAGCGCCACGTCCCCTGCAAGAAGATTTTATTGAGCGCTTCCAACACTTAGAAGATTGGGAGCAATCACAATTACTGGCAGCAATGCAACGCATTGCCGCCATGATGAACGCTGAACGGCTCGACGCAGCCGAAGTCCTTGATGTAGGAAGTTATGTTGAAACACAATCAAACGAGTAATTCATTAAACCTGCGGTGGCTCGCCATCAGCGCTATCACTACAGGCCTGTTGAGCGGTTGCACCTTCTCGACAACGCCGTCTTTCTGTGCTGAGACAACCACACCAATTCATCAAATTCAAGGCAGTCAATCGCTATCACCATTTGTCGATGAAATACATCGTGTTCGAGGTGTCGTTTCCGCTAATTTCCAAGGTGACTCAGAGCTCGGCGGTTTCTTTATACAAAGTCTGGCTGAAGACACGGATGATGACTCACGAACG
>DASSWH010000259.1:0-3285 GCA_035705175.1 Pseudidiomarina sp. | reverse complement strand
GATCAACAAGAAGTATCCGATTGCCGAGTTCTTGGCGGCGAGCCGACGCTATATTGATGGCTCTAAAGCGAACAAAGCGGTGACGGTTGAGTATGTGATGTTGGATCATGTGAATGATTCCACCGAACTGGCTCATGAACTTGCTGAGGTCCTGAAGGGAACCCCAGCGAAGATTAACCTCATTCCATTTAATCCTTTTCCCGGTTCCGATTACGGTCGGTCCAGTAATTCACGCATTGACCGCTTCGCCAAAGTTCTGCTAGAACACGGTTATACCGTTATGGTCCGAAAAACTCGTGGAGATGACATTGACGCTGCCTGCGGGCAATTAGTCGGTGATGTTATTGACCGCACCAAACGGATCCTGAAGAAGCAGCAAGCGCAACGCGGCGGTAACGAAATTTCTGTCAAAGCCGTGTAAAGCGTTGTTGTACCCTTTCGCCTGCGTGGCGCTTGGGTTAACATAGTTTTTTTACCGAGGGCTTGGCATGCGCGCAGTCATAATCGTCAGTTTAGTAACACTGGTTACGCTCACCGGATGTGTGAGTCAACGAACGGTTGACGGTAAAGATCAACCCGTACAAACATTCAATGCTGAAGAAGCGGCGAGCACTCGGTTGGCGCTAGGTTTGCAATATTTACGTACCGGTAATTTCCAGCAAGCCAAAGCAAACCTTGAGCGTGCGCGCGAGTATCAACCCAATAATCCGGAAGTGTTCACGGGACTCGCGTACTATCACCAGCAAGTACAAGAGTTTGCGCAAGCCGAGCAATATTATCAGCAAGCCATGCGGCTTGATCCGGACAATGGTGATACCATGAACAACTTGGGTGCATTATTGTGCACACAGGGGCGCTTTGCTGAGGCCGACGAATATTTCCGTGAGGCGGTTGAGCAACCTCGTTACGTACGGGTCGCAAGCACCTATGAAAATGCTGCACGGTGTGCTGCAGAGGCCGGTCGTCCAGCCGATGCCGACCGCTATTATCAGCTCGCCGTGAATCATAGCTCACGGAATAATCAGATTTTGGAGCGCTACGCGACGTGGTTATTAGAACAAGGTCGCAATGCTGATGCCCTAAGAATGCTCGAGCGGCGCGCTCAGCAACCCGAGCTTTCGGCGCAATATTTGTGGCTGGAAGTTCAACTTGCGCAATACACACAGAATGTCGCGAAGCAACGCCAGTTTGGCGATTTATTGCTGGAGCGGTTTCCGCAGTCTCAACAGGCCGAACAATATCGGCAGTTAACGAATTAATGGCACCCACTTTATGACCAACGAGCACGATCCAGTTGAACCAATAGTTGAACAGCAAGCCTACCAAGGTGATTCGCCCGGTACGTTGTTGCGCAAAGCGCGTGAAGCACGTGGTTTGAGTCAGCAACAATTGGCTGACAGCCTGCGCTTGCGGGTGGTCATTGTGCAATATATGGAAACCGATGCGTTTGACAAGCTGGCATCACCGACTTTCGTGCGCGGCTATTTACGCTCCCTGTCGAAGGCACTGGAAACGGATCCAGCGCCAATTTTTGAAGCCTTTGAGAAGATGGGGTTCGATGCTCCGACCAACAATAACGTGAAATTACAAAGCTTTTCAAAGCGCAAAGTGCGTGAGCGTAGTGATTTCCAACTGAAGTGGATCAGTTACGCCTTGATCATCATTGTGATCGGTTTAGCCGTCGCGTGGTGGGCGCAACAAAGTGATTTTAGCTGGGATACTATTTTTGGTAGTGATGATGCGCCGACTGCATCCGAATTTCGTGCTGCGCAAGAGGATGGTCGTATTACCGTAAGCAATCGTCCCGCCAACTCAGTCAGTTCGGCCAGTAGCACTACAGAAGAACAAGGTACGATTGCTGAAGGTGAAGCAGAACCCATGCTCGAGAGCGCAGTGCAAGCCAGTGACCTCTCGACCGCAACGATGCAAGAGGCAGAGCCCAACAGCGACACCTTGGCAGAAGTAGGTGAGCAGCCGTCTACACTGGATACGGCGATCATTGCTCCCGCTGCAACACCAGCCGTTGACGCCTCCGAAATGACTGCGGATCAATCTGACCCAGCGAACGAAACGATTACCAACGAGGGTGCGAGCGAACAAGCAATCGAGCCTGCCGCCGCTGCAGCGACAGCGACGGGCACAGATAGCCTGACGATGGTTTTTAGCGACCGGTGTTGGGTTCGCGTGATTGATGCGACCGGTGAAACTATCGCGATTGGTGAGAAGGTTATGGGGTACGAAATGCCATTAACGGGCACCGCGCCATTTGATATCATCTTGTGTAAGCCAGAAGCGGTGACATTAACGTATAATGGTGAATCCGTTGATTTGAGCGAGTATCGTCGTAATCGCTCGGTCACCATGACGCTGAACTAATTCACAATAGTAGTAGAGTATGATGCACGAGAGTCCAATCCAACGTCGTAAATCACGCCGCATCTATGTCGGCAATGTGCCTATTGGTGATGGTGCACCGATTGCTGTGCAGTCCATGACGAACACAGAAACGACCGACGTAGCGGCTACCGTGAAGCAAATTCAAGCCATTGCTGATGCCGGCGCCGACATTGTCCGCGTATCGGTGCCGACTATGGATGCTGCCGAGGCGTTTCGTTTTATCAAACAGCAAAGCCCCATTCCAGTCGTTGCCGATATCCACTTTGACTATCGCATTGCGCTTAAGGTCGCCGAGTATGGCGTGGACTGCTTGCGTATCAATCCAGGTAACATCGGCAATGAACAACGTATTCGTGCCGTGGTCGATGCCGCGCGTGACAAAGGCATTCCAATCCGCATTGGTGTCAATGGCGGCTCGCTCGAGAAAGATTTACAAGAAAAATATGGCGAGCCAAACCCAGCCGCTTTGGTCGAATCGGCGATGCGCCATGTGGATATTTTAGATCGCCTCAACTTCCACGATTTTAAAGTCAGCGTCAAAGCATCAGATGTCTTCCTTGCGGTCGAATCCTATCGGTTATTGGCGAAGCAAATTGAGCAACCCCTGCACCTCGGTATCACAGAGGCCGGAGGCTTGCGCAGCGGTTCGGTCAAATCAGCGATAGGTTTGGGCATGCTGCTTGCCGAGGGGATTGGCGATACGTTGCGAATTTCATTGGCTGCGAATCCGGTTGAAGAAGTCAAAGTTGGTTTCGATATTTTGAAATCACTGCGTATTCGCAGTCGTGGCATCAATTTTATTGCGTGCCCAAGTTGTTCGCGCCAAGAGTTTGATGTGATCAGTACTGTCAACGCGCTAGAGCAGCGCCTCGAAGACGTCACCATTCC
>DASSWH010000258.1:0-2379 GCA_035705175.1 Pseudidiomarina sp. | reverse complement strand
TTACGGTCGATGCAACAAGCTATATATAGCCCTGAAAATAAAGGGCATTTTGGCTTGGCATTGGAACAGTATGCACATTTTACGTCGCCGATTCGACGGTATCCAGATTTGATTTTACACCGTGCCATCAAAGCCAAACTTAAACAATTGAATGGAGCGTCGACAGCGCTTGCAGGCGCATTGTCCTATCCGGAAGAACAATTGGATGAACTGGGTGTGCATTGTTCAATGACCGAACGTCGGGCCGATGATGCAACTCGCCAAGTTGATGAGTGGTTGAAATGCGAATATATGCAAGATCACGTCGGTAGCGAGTTTACCGGTGTTATCGCCGCTGTGACGAACTTTGGTTTGTTTGTGCGAATTGATGACATGCAGATTGATGGGCTTGTTCATATCAGTAATCTCGATAATGACTACTATCAGTTTGACAGCGACCGCCATTTGTTGATTGGCGAAAACAGTGGTAAAGCCTATCGTCTTGGTGATAAGGCTCGGATTCGCGTCCGCTCAGTGAACCTTGACGAGCGAAAAATTGATTTAGAGTTACTCTCGGCAGAAACTCCCGCTGGTAATCAACGTCAAGCCAGTGACTATGCGCTGCCTCAAAGAAAGCGCTCGAAGCAGGGCAAAGCTGCAAATGCACAGCAGCAGCGGGGGCCGAAATCAAGTTCAAAACCAAGTGCAAAAAATCGTGCCAAATCAGCGGGTAAGAAAAAGCCTCGTCCTTCTAGTAAAAAGCGGAAATCATGAGTAAGAAAGTAACCATTTTTGGCCTGCATGCGGTGCGGGCTTTATTAGAGAATCATCCTGAACGGCTGGTCGAGTTATATGCTACGAGAGAACGCCAAGACCAACCACTCCAAGCGTTGATTCAGCAAGCGCAGCGTATGGGGACTCGGGCACAGTTCGTGCCCAAGCAAAGCTTGGATAAGCGCGCAGAGGGTGGGAATCATCAAGGTATAGTCGTGGTGTGTTTGGAAGCCCCGCAACTAACTGAGGGTGATTTGGAGCAACTGGTGAGCGCGAAAGGTGCACAGACCTTATTGCTGGTGCTAGATAATGTCACCGATCCCCATAATTTGGGGGCCTGTTTGCGAACTGCCGATGCGGCCGGTGTAACTGCAGTTGTGGTGCCGAAAGACAAATCGGCGTCATTAACTCCGGTCGTTCGTAAGGTTGCATCCGGTGCAGCAGAAACAGTGCCACTGATACAAGTAACCAATTTGGCGCGCACTTTGCGTCAATTACAGGACATGCAAGTATGGATTGTCGGAACAGCTGGTGAAGCAATCGATGAACTATACGCCGCCGATTTTACGGGCCCAGTGGCAGTTGTAATGGGTGCTGAGGGTGATGGTATGCGGCGGCTGACCCGCGAAACCTGCGACCAACTGGTCAAAATTCCCTTGCTCGGCACGGTCAGTAGTTTAAATGTATCAGTGGCGACAGGTGTGTGTTTATTTGAGGCCGTACGTCAGCGTCAATCTTTGAGAAGTCGTTAGATTATGCTGCTACGCGGTTGGTTAAATTTGACTAACGGGCGCACGAAGCGTTCATGGTGGCCGCTCGCGGTCACTGCTCTGCTGCTTATTCTGCTCGCGTTCGCGTGGTTACCTATTGGTAATTTGCTGCCGGAACAACGCAGTAATAAACCCCAACTTGTTGTCAGCTTTGACAATGCGAATGCAGATCCTCGTTTCACCGAGTTAACGACTGAGTTGAATCAACGTTTTCAATCCCGCCATGAGTGGCGTCTACGCGATAAACAAACGAACTTTTCTTGGCATGTCGTCATTGGCTTTGAGACGACTGCTGCAACGATCGCGGTTACTGCTGAATTGTCTGCACCTGACACCTTGCCCGTTGCCGCTGGTGTGCGGTTACAACGAATTCGAGTGCAAGCTCCGGTGTCAGCGGCACTCGTGCTGCCAGAACAACTCATCAAAGTATTAACTGAAAAGGTCGAAACCGCGGAAAACCAAGCAAACGACTTGTGATACAGCGAGAAATCCGCTACACTCCCGCCGCTTAAATCAGTCTCTCGAAGTTTATTTAAAAACAAGCGTTCCTTGCTGCTGCCGGTGCGACTGAGCCAATACAGTAGCTATGAACCATAAGGAGCAGAAATGCGTCATTATGAAATCGTATTCATGGTCCATCCGGACCAGAGCGAGCAAGTACCTGGCATGATCGAGCGTTACAGCGAGACCATCAAAACAGGTAACGGTACTATTCATCGTCTAGAAGACTGGGGCCGTCGTCAACTGGCTTACCCAATCAACAAGTTGCATAAAGCACACTATGTGTTGATGAACATCGAAGCGTCGTCTGAAGTTGTTGACGAGCTGGAAACAGCATTCCGATACAATGATGCGG
>DASSWH010000257.1:0-2684 GCA_035705175.1 Pseudidiomarina sp. | reverse complement strand
AGCTACTTCAACGCTACCGGTTAATACCGCGGTGCTCGCTTTAATACCTTGTTGCTGCAAATAGTTTTGCAGCAGGAATGGGTAAGTGGTAGCAATACGCTTGCCGTCCAGATCAGCTAAACCGCGATAATTATCTTCTTTGGGTACAGCGATGGACAAGCGGCATTGACCAAAGTCCAAAGCCCGTAAAATATTAATTTTAGCTGGAAGCTGCGTTGCTTGGCGCTCCAGACGCGCCTCTTCGAGCACATTTTCACCCACCAGACCCAAGTCGACTACGCCGTCCATGACCAGACCTGGGATATCATCGTCACGTACCCGCAATAAATCGACCGGCTGATTGCTGCTGTGCGCGAGCAAACGCGCTTCATGCAGACTGAATTTAAAGCCACACGCTTCCAATAGGGCAATAGATTCTTTACTCAAACGGCCAGATTTCTGGATGGCGATAGTAAGGCGTTGTGAATTCTTGTCGACGACCATGTGGAACTCCATGTTGAAACAACTCTAATACGAAAAAACCCCCGTAAAGGATGCCTTTCGGGGGTTCTTGTCTCGAAGGCAACCGTAATAGCTACGATTAGCCTGAGCACAGCGCTTGGCTAATCGGGGTGTCGATGATGATGGTGGTGCCAAATTATAGTTTCTGTGCGCATAAATCTCTCTCTTCTCGAGTAAATCGTGAACAGTGAATAGGTAAAAGAAAACATTGCGTAAGATTGTATAGAAAAATGCGGGGTGATTCAACGGAGAGATGGCTTGAAATGTTGGTTTCAGTGGATTTCTTGTCTGTAAGTTGTATAAACACGAGAATGCCAAAAAAATGACTTCCGATAAAAGTTAGCTGCTTGCCAACTTCGGGTTGTGCTAGCATATCGACATGACCGCTGTAGCCCAACATTTTAGCCCACAAAGCTCTCTCGCCAAGACCGTGACTGGTTTTGTTCCGCGTGCTGCGCAAACCGAAATGGCCACTGCTGTGGCGCAAGTGATGCGCGCTAAAGCGTCGCTGGTAGTCGAGGCTGAAACCGGAACCGGTAAGACTTACGCGTATCTCGTGCCGTTATTAACAGCAACTGGTAAAGCGATCATTTCAACGGGTACGAAAGCATTACAAGAGCAGCTCTATTTTCGTGACCTACCGCTATTGCGAGATGCCATTGCACCCGGTAAACAAGTCGCCTTGTTGAAAGGTCGCAGTAATTATCTCTGCCTACATCGAATGCAGCAGGCGAGCGCGCAAAGCGGCGAGTTTTCGAAAGTGGTGCAATCTCAACTCGTCACCGTTCGGCAGTGGGCACAGCGCACAGAAGACGGTGATTTAGGGTTGTTGAATGTGCTTCCGGAAGATGCAGAAGTGCTCCCTCAGGTTACCAGTACGGTTGACAACTGTTTAGGCCGAGACTGTCCCGATTACGAAGAGTGCTACCTTGTTAAGGCACGCAAACGTGCACTCGACGCTGATCTAGTCGTAGTGAATCATCATCTGTTCTTCGCCGATATGGCGTTAAAAGACGTTGGGTTTGGTGAACTCATTCCGGCGGTCGATACGGTCGTATTCGATGAAGCCCATCAGTTACCCGACATTGCCAGTCAGTATTTTGGCGAAGCGGTATCCAGTCGGCAATTACAAGAACTCGCGCAAGATTTGAAGGTTATTTATTTAACCGAACTCAAAGATCTCAAACAACTCGATCGAATAGCCGACAAGCTACTTATGACCTTGCGTGAGTGGCGGCTGATGTTTCCGGTGGAGCCGCAGCGCGGCAACTGGCGTGATTGGCAACGTCGAGCTGGCGTGAAAGAGGCCGCAGCTGATGTCGCCGAACAGCTGCAACTGGTGATTGATGTCACGAAAAATGCGCTAGGACGCTCGAAAGACTTAGATCAAGCCTATGAGCGCGCGACTCTAGCGGCGCACAAATGGGAACAGCTGCAGGCCACAGAAAGAACCGGTTACAGCTTTTGGTATGAGACCACGCCGCGTCAGATTACCCTACACCAAACGCCACTCAGCGTTGCAGACAAGTTTGGTGCCTATATCGACGCTGCTGATATGGCATGGGTATTTACTTCGGCGACATTGGCAGTGGGTCAAGATTTTAGTCACTTCACTGAACAACTGGGATTGAGCAGTGCTCAGACACTGTGTTTGTCGAGTCCGTTTCAGTTTTCCAAGCAGGCGCTGCTGTGTTTACCGCGGTATCTCCCGCAGCCTCAAGCACCGGAGTTTTTCGCGAAGGTATTGGACATCGTTGAACAGGTATTAAGCGTCAATCAAACCGGTGGTACCTTTCTACTGTTTACCAGTCATCGGATGTTGCAACGGGTTGGTGCGGCGCTCGCTGAAAAAACTGAACGTCCCTTGTTAGTGCAAGGCAGTACCAGCAAACGTGAGCTGCTGGCGCAATTTGTGGCGGCTGGGAACGGTATTTTATTGGGGACATCATCGTTTTGGGAAGGTGTCGATGTTCGTGGCGATGCATTACGTTGTGTGGTGATCGATAAGCTCCCGTTTGCATCACCTGATGATCCGCTCTTGCAAGCGCGTGTCGACGATGCGCGTTTGCGTGGGCTGGATGCGTTTAGTCAGGTACAATTACCACAAGCCATCATTGCACTGAAACAGGGTGCAGGGCGGCTGATCCGCGATCAGGATGATCGAGGTGTGCTCATTATTTGTG
>DASSWH010000256.1:0-2226 GCA_035705175.1 Pseudidiomarina sp. | reverse complement strand
GTCTCCACTATTCGATGATATCGCCGCGCAACAAGAATTTTGTTGCAGCAATAGTGCCAATAAAGCCAAGCATGGCGATGAGTACGGCAGCTTCGAAGTAAGCTGTCGAGTTGTGCCAGATACCGAGTAAGATCAGCAGTGCCAACGAATTAATATAAATGGTATCGAGCGCTAAGATACGGTCTGCTGCATCTGGACCTAGAAACAGCCGATAAATGTTCATGAGCAGAGCCAATGAGAACATGACAAATGCGAAAGGCACGGCAAAAGTTAGCATTGGAATATCTCCTTCAATCGGCGTTCATAGCGGTGTTTGATATCCGCGATCAACGCATCGACATCCTCAACATTCAGCGCATGAATTAATAAGGTATTACCATCTCGACTCAATTCAGCGGAGACCGTTCCGGGCGTAAGCGTAATAGTACAGGCTAAAATTGTAATCGGAATTTGATGCTCCAAATCGAGCGGATACTCAATGAGCGCGGGTTTAATTTTCTTCCGTGGTAGTAAGATGATTTTGGCGATGTCGATATTGGACACCACAATATCCACCAATAAAACCAAAAAATAGATAACTGCGATACCGGGGCGGTGGATGGTTAACGGAAAGTCACGGGCTCTGAAGGTATACAGGGGGATCGCAGTAGCCAGCACCAAACCCAAGACAATCAACCCTACAGAAACACTATTCTGCAATAGCAACCAAACAATCAGTAAAAATAGACTCAACCAAGGAGCAGGTAGAATTCTACTCATGTGAACCTCCAGGTTGTCCCAACACGGCATCAATATAATAGCTAGGATTCATAAGATCAGCGGCAATTTGCTCGGTCAACTCAGCAACCGGCTGAGCGAACAATGTCAGTGCGATGCTGCAAGACACCAAGAAGACAATCGCGCTTAATTGCGTCCATGGATGTCGGACATCGCCCGGTTTGCCATCAAGCACGTGCCAGAACATACGACTACCTGCTCTCGAGAGAGCAATCATTACGAGGAAAGTAGTTCCTAACACGATCGGCCAGAGCAGAGCCACCTGCGCTCCGGTTCTAGCCGCTTCCAAGATGAAAAGTTTACCTATGAATCCAGACAATGGAGGCATACCAACAACGGCAATAGCGGCTGCAAAGAAAAGAATACCTACGATACTGTGCTGGGCTAACTTTCGCCCTTTGACAATACGCGTTGCGGTTTTTCCGCGTTGTTCTGCAATCACGTCGGCAAGTAAAAATAAGCAGCCGGTAATCAGTGTTGAATGCAGCAGATAGTATATTACTGCACTGATGGCTCGTTCCGTATTCATGCTGAACGTGGTGAGCATCGTACCGACTGACATGACAACAAGATAAGCGATCAGTAATCGCAGATCGCGACTGCCAAGCACACCGATACCACCTGCCGCAAGTGTGGTGAGCCCCAACCACCATAACCAGTCATAGCCGAGCAGCGCCGCCGCACCGCCATCATCGCCGAACACAATGGTGAACACGCGCAAAATGGCATAAACGCCGACTTTGGTCATGATGGCAAAGAGTGCGGCGACCGAACCTGTGGTATTGGCATAGGCTTGGGGAAGCCAGAAATAGAGTGGTAATAGTGCGGCCTTCAAACCAAACACGATCAGCAACAGCATGCCGCCAGCGCGTAATATGAACGCATCATCACCGGATAATAGAGCGACTTTTTGCGCCAGGTCGGCAATGTTGAGCGTTCCGGTAATTCCGTAAATAACACCAAGGCTAATTAAGAATAGGGCGGAGCCAGCTAGGTTTAAAATCACGTAATGCAGCGTGGCGCGTAGCTTCAATTTTCCGCCACCATGCATCAATAGTGCGTAGCTGGAGATCAACAGCACTTCAAAAAAGACGAACAAGTTGAACAGGTCGCCAGTCAGAAATGCACCAATAATTCCGAGGAGTTGAAATTGGTACAGAGACTGAAAATGGGACCCCAAGTTGTCCTCACCGTGGCTTGCAAAAATCAGTACCGGTAGAGCCAGTACCGTGGTTAGCAGGACCATAGTTGCCGCTAAGCGGTCAGCCACCAACACAATACCAAACGGTGCTTGCCAACTGCCAAGAGCATAAACACTCGGGCCCGCAAAAGTTGACAGGAGCATTGCAATGGCAACGCCAATCAACAACACGCACGACGTTAAGCCTATAATGCGGCGTGCACGTTGTGGTTGGTCACCCCACGGCAACAATTGTAGTAAAGCCGCAA
>DASSWH010000255.1:0-2445 GCA_035705175.1 Pseudidiomarina sp. | reverse complement strand
CGCGAAGACTTGCAGTAATAGCTGCAGCAGCGAAGATAAAGCAAGCGACTGACCAATAGACAAAACAACGTTGTTGCTGGCGTAATCGATAGATTACCAACATCAAGAAACCGAGCAGTATGTTCATGACGATACTGACGGCTATGAGAGTCGGAAGATGCAACATCAGACGCCTGCTTCACCCGTAATTGGCAGTAAACAGAGAGCAGCATACGGAATTTACAGAAAATAAACAATCCATTTGTCGATGTCTCATAGTGCTTGGTCGGAAATGTATTGCACACCACACAAGCACTGTTAATCTGACGACAACCAAGTAAACAGTGAACAGTGAACAGACAAAGACAAACATGCCGCCGAGCGGTTTTGCCATTCCCCGTTCACTATTCACTGTTCACTTGAAGAACAACATCGCAAACTAGCAGAGGATACCGCATGCAGAAATACACATTGATTGGTGCCGCGTTGCTGAGTCTTGGACTCAACACCACCGCGCTAGCTGACACGCTTAGTTCGACGACGAACACAGCCACGATCCCGGCAACCCAACAAACCTTTAGCGCTGAGGATGTCTTTGCTCTGGAGTGGGCGAACGATGTGCAAGTCAGCCCGAATGGCAAGCACGTAGTTTATGTCCGGTCACACTATGACATCATGACCGACGGCACTCGCAACGAACTGTGGCTGATTGATGTCGACAGTGGTGCCCATACGCCGTTGTTCGCCGATCAGTATCAATACGGCAATCCAACTTGGTCCCCCGACGGTACCCGGCTGGCTTTTACCTCCAACCGTGCAGGCAAGAATCAAATTCATGTGTATTGGTTAACCGAGCAGAAACTTACCGCTGTTACCAGTGTGCAGCAAAGCCCAGGAAATATAAGTTGGTCGCCGAATGGTAAGCAGCTCGCGTTTATGATGAATGAGCCTGCACCAAAAACCGACTTTGCCAAATCCGTAAAGTCCGCCGCCAAACCCAAAGATGCAAAATGGGCACCCGCGCCAGTCGTGGTTGAGCGGACCTTCTATCAGCGCGATGGCCAAGGGGTTGTGCCATCAGCGTATCGCCAAGTATTTGTGGTTCCAAGTGATGGCGGCAGTGCTCGGCAGCTAACAGCAGGTGCGTTTGATCACGGTGGTCCATTAGTCTGGCGTGATAATCAGCATATTATCTTCGGCGCAACTCGCGCGGAAAACTGGGAGTATCAAACCGGCGAGCAGGACTTGTGGCAGGTCAATACCCAGTCTCTGGAACTGAGCCAGCTCACCAATCAACCCGGTGGTGAATACTCAGCTAGTCTCTCGCCAGATGGTTCTCAGCTTGCTTTTCTGAGTCGTTCGAGCGCACCAGAACCGTATCACAACGCCAAGCTTCAGGTTATGAACCTGAGTAATGGCAACATTCAATCGTTGCAAGCGGATTTGGATCGCTCCATTGAGAGTCCACAGTGGCTGGACAATCAAACGCTTGCGGTGCAATACGCGGACCGTGGACGTTATCAATTGGCCACAGTGACATTGAATGATCGCCGCACTGATTTGACCGATAAAATCGGTGGAACCAGCATCAGTCGTCCATACTTATTTGGGATGTTCTCCGCAACGGCTGATTCTGATGTTATCGCTTTTACCTATGGCAGTGAGTCCAGACCAGCCGAGGTTGCAGTATATGACCTCAAGCAGCGTGATAAAGCAAAACGCACACGGGTGTTGACTGCACTGAACGAGGACGTACTGGGCTATCGCGAATTGGCTCAGCTGAATGAGTTTACCTATGCATCAAGCTTTGACGGCACTGAAATTCACGGCTGGTATTTAACCCCACCCAACTATGACCCCAGTAAAGCCTATCCAACCATGGTCGAAATTCATGGTGGCCCGCATTTAGCTTATGGTCCATTTTTCAGCGCCGAACATCAGCGTTATGCTGCGGAAGGCTTTGTCGTGTTCTACAACAACTATCGCGGTAGTACCTCGTACGGTAAAGATTTCGCGATGTTGTTGGATGGTTTCTATTCATCAGAAAACGACTTAGCCGACCACCTGTCAGGCCTCGATGCATTGATTGAGAAAGGTATTGCCGATCCGAATAACCTGTTTATTGCGGGTGGGTCAGCCGGCGGTATCGCAACCGCGTTTGCCGTTGGTACCACTGACCGCTTTAATGCCGCTGCAGCAACCAACCCGGTGATTAACTGGGTGAGCAAAACGCTGACAGCCGATAGCTCGATTGGCCAAATCACCAACCAGTTCCCGGCGTTGCCATGGGAAGATCCGGATCACTACTGGGCTCGTTCGCCATTGTCGCGGGTCGGGAACGTCAACACGCCTGTGCTTATGTTCACCGGTGAAAAAGATCGCCGTACACCTATTGCGGAAACCGAACAGTTTTATCAAGCTTTGAAAATTCGCCAGGTTCCCACAGTGATGGTGCGTATTCCGGAT
>DASSWH010000254.1:0-3809 GCA_035705175.1 Pseudidiomarina sp. | reverse complement strand
GCTGGTGCTGGTTAGAAAGCATTCATCCAAATGTTCAAGTTCATCAACGCTAAACGCTTCCTCTCGCACTTCTATGGCCATGTTGCGGACTAGTTTCAAGACCCAGTATCGAGTAATGCCAGCAAGAATCAGATTGGTTGTGGGTGCGGTATAAAGGATGTCATTCTTAACGGCGAAATAATTGCTAGCCGCTCCCTCAGTGATCATGCCGGCACGATGCAACATAGGTTCAATAGCGTGTTGTTCTTGCGCATTTTGTTTCAATAAAATCGAACCGAGTAAGCTGATACTTTTGATATCACACCGATGCCACCGAATATCTTCTAACAACGCCACTTTGGCGGGTTCTGGAGTACTCCAACGTAACGGTACTGATTGAGTCATCAGCAACACAGTGGGTTGCAACGAACGCGTAGGTAAGTGAGTCCGTTGATTGCTACTACCGCGAGTAATTTGGAGGTAGACGGTGCCATGATCTAACTGATTAACGGCGATTAACTGAGCAATACAGTCCGACCAATCGGGACCGTCATGGTAGTCCATATGAATGGCTTGGAGTGAGTATTGCAGTCGTTCCAAGTGCTTGCCGAGCAAAAATGCTCGGCCACCATAGACGGGAATGACCTCATAAACACCGTCCGCAAACAAAAAGCCCCGATCAAAGACCGAGACTTTTGCTTCAGCTGCTGGCAGCCATTGACCATTTAAATAAACAGTCCCGGACATGCATTATTCTTCGCTAAACTTTCGGGTTGCCCAATCCATGAGTTGCTTAAACATGCCGCCTTCTTCAACAGCGTTCAGAGTTACCAATGGGAAACTGGCCAAATCGTTACCGTCCAACTGCAAATACACAGTGCCAACTTGTACACCGGATGCCATCGGAGCTTCTAGCTCTTGACTCAATTCGAAGTTTGCCTTTAAGTTGTCGCGTTGACCGCGCGGTATAGTTACAACAACTTCATTGGCAACGCCAAGCGCGATTGTATCGGTTTCACCACCCCAAATACGATGGTCGACGAAGCTCTCGCCAGCTTGATAGGCGGTTACCGTTTCAAAATAACGAAAGCCATAATTAAGTAATTTTTTGCTCTCAACCTTCCGTGCTTGTTCGCTGCTGGTACCCATGACCACTGCAACCAATCGCATATCTCCCTCGGTTGCTGAGGAGACGAGGCTGTATCCTGCTTCCTCGGTATGTCCGGTTTTAATACCGTCAACATTCAGACTGCGATCCCACAATAATGAATTGCGGTTGTACTGCTTAATATTGTTGTACGTGAATGACTGTTCAGCATAGAGCGCATACTCTTCAGGAACATCTCGAATGAGAGCAATGCCAAGGTTAGCCATATCACGGGCTGTGGTGTACTGATCGGGGTCTGGAAGACCATGACTATTGGTGAAATGGGTTCCGGTCAGGCCCAATTCCGCCGCGTAAGTATTCATTAGATCGGCAAATGCATCTTCAGAACCGGCAATATGCTCGGCCATTGCGACACAGGCATCATTTCCAGATGAAATAACGATACCACGATTCAAATCAGCAACGCTGACTTGCTTGCCGACTTCAATAAACATTTTTGAGGATTCAGGATAGTTTTTAGCCCAAGCATTCTCGCTAATCGTGACCAGATCATCATTGGCAATGCGACCGGCTTGCATTTCACGACCAATGATGTAACTCGTCATCATTTTAGTCAGACTTGCTGGAGCTAATTGCTCGTCCGCATTTCCCTCAACTAATACGGTTCCAGTGTCGTAGTCCATGAGGATGTAGCCACGCGCATTGATACTTGGTGCAGGCGGCACTATTGCAGCGTGTGCAGCTGCAGCAAAGGTGGTGGCCAATATGAATGTGATGACTACTTGTTTTATCAGACGATGCATGGGCTCCAATCTCTTTGTTGTAATTTAAAAACGGCGCTAATCCTATCACGTTTCAGCAATCAAGGCAGATCCTTACTGGGCAGAAACACGAAAAACGTCGATATATCCATCCGCCTTGAGTTGCCGGAGAAGCCGGTCGGTCTGAGCTTCCGCGAAAGGTCCAAGAACTACTCGGTGTAGACCTTTATTTGCTTGGGTAGTTGCAGGAACATTGTATATTTCGCTCAGTTGCTTCGCTGCTGCGGTTAACCGCTGTAAATCACGCCCTGAATGCACTTGGATATAATACTCAGGAGTGACTACTGGTGCGAATGGGGTCGTGGTGGCGAGCGTTTGATTAGTTGTGGTCGGATGCAGTGCTTCAATACGCACTGGTGCGGTGCCGGTAGCGAGGAAGCCAAGTTTGTATGCGGCGACATAGGACAGGTCGATAATTCGATCGCCATGAAATGGTCCTCGGTCATTGACTCTGACGACAACACTTCTGTCGTTGTTGAGATTGGTGACGCGAACATAGGTTGGCAGTGGCAGCGTTTTGTGTGCAGCACTCATTGCGTACATATCATACGTCTCACCATTCGACGTCAAATGGCCGTGAAACTTTTCACCGTACCACGATGCAATCCCGGTCTCGCTGAAGCCGCGTGCATCGCTCATGACTTCCCACGTTTGACCAAATAGTTGGTATGATCGATTCCCTTGACGACTGGGAGGTTCAACTTTGGGCGTTGGTTCGACTAACTCGTCAGCAGTTGGCAATCGGCTTGGAATGCTGTCATGTTGCTGACTATAGCGGCTTGCTGGTTTGCTTGAGCAGGCCAGCAAGGTACATATACACCCCGCGATAATGAGGTGTCGTTGATTAATCAACATCGGATGCTTGTTCATGGTAGTTACGAGCTAACTGTTCACTAAATTGGTGCACAACCATGGCATAGAGCGGGCTGTGATTGTAACGCGTGATGACGTAAAAATTATGCAAACCTAACCAATAATCAACCTGGTCTGGCTGCTGAAACGCAAATACTTTGCCAACTTGGCTGGTGTCAAGAGACGTTGCTTGCGCAAGCTGCAGGCCTTGCTGTTGCAATTCAGCTACCGATTGTTCGGGTTTCATTCCTGCCGTCACTAACTCGGCATGTGCAGCATGCGCAGGTAGTTCAATCGCGACAGTCTGATTCGCTTGCCAACCGTGTCGAGCAAAGTAGTTTGCAACACTACCAATAGCATCAACAGGATTCATCAATAAATCGCGCACGCCATCACCATCAAAATCAATCGCGTAATGACGATAAGAAGATGAGATAAATTGACCATATCCCATGGCTCCAGCATAAGAACCCTTCAACGCGTTGAGATCGAGATTCTCTTCACGTGTGAGCAGGAGATACTGCTGTAATTCGGAACGAAAAAATTTTGCCCGAGGTGGATAGTGAAATCCCAACGTGTAGAGTGCATCGAGAACTGGATAGTTGCCTTTATATTCTCCATAAAAGGTTTCTACGCCAATAATGGCAACAATTACTTCTGCTGGCACACCGAATTCAGTCTCAGCACGAGCTAACGTCTCCGCGTGCTGTTGCCAAAACTTTAGACCGGCGGTTAAGCGTTTTTCAGTGAGAAAAATAGGATAATATTGGTGCCAAGGTTTAGCCTCCCAAGGGCGTTGAATGGCATCAAGCACTGCTTGATTCAATTGTGCACTGTCGAGTATCGCGGTGACATCAGCTCGTTCAAACTGATGTTGAGAAACCATTTCATCGATAAATCGGTCACGTTCTGGTAGCGCCTGTGTGGCCATGGCAACAGTCATTAAATAAGCAAGCATACTTCCCCCTGAAATATTGGTGAATGGTGAATAGTGACCCGTTAACTGAAAACACTCTGCTCACTGTCTATTTTCAACTATTCACTGTTCA
>DASSWH010000253.1:0-7960 GCA_035705175.1 Pseudidiomarina sp. | reverse complement strand
TATTTGGCTATGCGAGTGGCTTATTTTAATGAACTCGACACCTACGCCGTGCACCACAACCTGAATACTCAGCAGATTATTGAAGGGGTGTGTCTCGACCCGCGCATCGGAAATCACTACAATAACCCGTCATTCGGGTATGGTGGTTACTGCCTGCCAAAAGACACTCGCCAGTTACTGGCGAACTTTGATGACGTGCCTCAAGTGATGATTGGGGCTATAGTTGAAGCCAATAGAACACGAAAAGATTTTATTGCCGCCGACGTTCTGAAGCGTAATCCGCAGACCGTGGGCGTGTATCGACTCATTATGAAGTCGGGCTCGGATAACTTCCGATCGTCCGCCATTCAAGGGGTGATGCGCCGTTTACGCGCAGCCGGAGTCGCAGTCATTGTCTATGAGCCTGTACTGAAAGCGGAGTCTTTCGATGGGTTTGTAGTCGAAAAGGACCTTCAACGCTTCAAGCAAACTGCAGATGTGATTATGACCAATCGTCGGGCGGCTGACTTGGTCGATGTTGATCACAAAGTGTATAGCCGCGACATTTTTAATAACGATTAATAAGGTTATTTAATGACGATATGGATTCTGGCAATTGTGGCACTCGTCCTTTCGGCGGTGTTGTGCCAATTGTTGATTCCGTTTGCTTGGCGTACGAACTTGCTTGATGAGCCCTGCAACAGAAAACAACATAATGGGAGCGTACCGCTGGTTGGTGGTATCGCAATTTTCCTCACGACGCTTATTTTGGTGCCCTTTGCGGTGCCGATGTCGATGGACATGCGGCTGTTTTTAACGGCAGCTGGATTTATGGTTTTTATTGGGGTGCTGGATGATCGCTTTGACCTGAATGTGGGGCTACGTTTTACCGCACAAATGCTGGCTGCCGCGGTGGTCGTGTTCGGCGCTGGCGCACAAATCAGCCAGCTGGGCAATCTGATCGGTTTGGGTGTGGTTGAGCTGGGCTGGTTTAGTATGCCATTTACTCTGCTGGCTATGGTGGCGGCGATGAATGCCTACAACATGATTGACGGCATGGATGGTTTGCTCGGTTCACTCGCGCTGATCGCCTTTTCCGGTATCGCCGTGTTGGCGGCGCTCAATCACCAGTACTTACCGTTAATGGCGGCGATGATTATTTCTGGTGCGCTGGTTCCCTTCTTGATCCGCAATTTAGGTATTCGTAATCGGCTCATTCGCAAAATATTTATGGGCGATGCCGGCTCTATGTTTGTTGGTTTTACGGTGGTCTGGTGCCTGATTATTTTGACTCACCCAGAAATTCTGATCGATGGCAGTATCAATAGCACCAATGGCTTAACCGCGGTGCGTCCGGTTGCTGTATTGTGGATTATCGCGATTCCGCTGATGGATATGATCGCGATTATGATCCGTCGCATGATGAAAGGGCAGTCTCCGTTCAAGCCCGATCGAGAACATTTACACCATATCTTTATGCGGGCTGGCTTTACGCAACGCCAAGCTTTACTGATCATCTCGATGATGGCCTTGCTGTTAGCCGCAGTCGGGATTACTCTGGAACTCTTGCAGGTTCCAGAACTATTGGTGCTAACTTTATATGTGAGTATTTTTGCGGTCTACTTAGGTATGCTCAAAAATATTTGGCGAATTGTTTCGTACATTCGCCAAAAACGCGATGTAGAAGCGGCTCAGCACGAGTCGCCATAATAAAAACTCAGGGAGCTCATCACGTGTTGAACAACAAACTGACAGCGGTATTGGTCGCGACAGGATTCGCGCTGATGCTGACACTTTTGGCAGCGAGCCAACCGGTTGCTGCGCAATCACGCGATATTTCGCAAGTGACACCCGAGCAAATCGAACAACTTCGAAAACTCCCTCGTGCGCAACAAGAAGCAATCGCCCGTCAGTTTGGAGTTAATCTGGATCAACTGTTAAATAGCCAAACTGGCACCAGTAGCTCACTAGCCGAAGGCGATGCTGAAATTGTTGGCCAGCGGCCGGGGCAACAAGAGCAAGCGATGGATACGCGACCACTGCGCGAACTGAGCCCAGATGAGTTGGCGGAACGCCTCGCCGCGAATGATCGTGACCTGCAACCCTATGGCTATGAGTTATTTCAAGGTGCGCCCTCAACGTTTGCGCCGGTGAACAATGCACCGGTGCCGTCTGATTATGTGCTGGGTATTGGTGATGAACTCACCGTGCAATTCTATGGTAAAGAAAACCGCTCAGTAACCGTAGAGGTTGATCGTGAAGGGCGGCTGGTTATCGATAATTTGGGACCTTTGCAAGTTGCTGGCTTGCGTTACTCTGAAGTGAAAGAGCTGATTCGTAGCCGCGCCAAAGAGCGGCTGATAGGTATTGATGTTGCCGTGTCGATGGGCCAGTTGCGCAGCATGCAGATTTTTGTGGTTGGCGAGGCGTTTAAGCCCGGTGCTTACACGGTCAGCTCGCTTACAACACTTAGCCAGGCGCTCTTTGTCAGTGGTGGTGTTAGTGATATTGCCTCGTTGCGCGATGTCCAGCTAAAACGCAACGGCGAAACTGTGGTTCGCTTCGATTTGTATGACCTATTGATTCGTGGTGATGCGTCAGCTGACGCCATGTTGCGGCCCGGTGACGTGGTCTTTATTCCCACCCGCGGTGATTTGGTATCGGTAGCAGGTGAAGTACTGCGCCCTGCGTTATATGAAATTAAGCCGGGCGAGACCATGGACGACTTAATTGCCATGGCTGGTGGACTGCTACCCAATGCGTATCGTGATAGCGTGCAAGTGCAACGCTATGCCGACGGCAGCCGCATGATTGAAAGTGTCGATTTGAGCGAGCGGGGCGATGATTATGTGCTACGCGGTGGCGACATGGTGACCATTCAGCCGATGGCTGAGCAAGCGGTTGATAGTGTGATGTTGGTTGGTGCCGCTGTGCGTCCAGGTTTGTATGAATGGCGTGAAGGCATGCGCATCAACGATATTCTCCGCTCTGTTGATTCTGCGCTGCTGCCAATAACCGATCTCAGTTATGGCTTAGTCATTCACAGTTCTGAAAATCGTCGCAGCATTAGCGTCAGCCAGTTCGATGTGGGCTTGGCTGTCAATGGGGTCCGTAGCGAAAACATTGCACTGCAGCGACAAGACCAAATCGTGCTCTTTAGCCGTTATGAGTCAGCCGAAGCCGAAGCCTCGCAGTTGAGCTCATGGTTGCGCACCGAAAACGAAATCCAGCGCGAACAGCGTGAAAAAGTATTGGTTCAGTACCGGCGCCAGTATTTGCAGAACCTCATTGACGATAAATCGTCATTTGAGAACATCTTCGAAAACAATAACGAAGAATCCATGGGCGATTTAACCACCGAGTTAAGTGACTTATTTGATGCCCGGCAGATGGAAGAACGGCGCGATGACTACTACTCCAAATACTCACGCCGTAACTTACTACAACCTATTTTGTATAAACTGCGCAATCAATTTACCCGCGACGGTGAATTGGCACTGATTTACGTTGAGGGGGAAGTGCGTTACCCAGGTGTGTATCCGTTAGCGACGAATGGCAGCGTTAGTGATGGTGTAGCGGCCGCTGGTGGGTTAAAAGAATCAGCTTACTTAGCGCGCGCTGAAGTGACCCGTACCGACGTGGTTCGTGGCGAAGCGGTGACTGATTATCTGCAGTTTAGCCTCGAGCAAGCGCTGGCGGGGCAAGCGGATATACCCCTACAAGGACGCGATCGGTTGCATGTGCTATCGATACCGCAGTGGCAGAATATTATTCAGGTGCGCATAGAGGGTGAAGTACGCTTCCCGGGTACTTATGCGATTCGGCGCGGTGAGACCATGGGCGATATTATCAAGCGCGCAGGTGGTTTGACCGACTATGCGTTCCCCCGCGGCGCCATTTTCACCCGGACTGATTTACGCCAAGCTGAGCGCAAGCGCTTAGAAGAACTCGCGCAACAGTTACGCCGTGAAATCGCTTCGAATGCTATTACTGATACTGGCAATACCATTGCTTACAGTGAAATGAACCAGCTGTTGCGTGATTTGACGAACATTGAAGCGGTCGGTCGTCTGATTGTTGATTTGAACGGCATTCTAAGCGACAACGACTATCAAAATGATGTTCAGCTGAAAGATGGCGACCGATTGTTCATCCCCACGGTCCAAAATACCGTATCTATTATTGGTGAAGTTCAGTTGGCGAGCTCGTATCAGTACGATGCAAACCTGACGCTGGAAGACTACATTGAGCGTGCTGGTGGTACTCGTCAGAAAGCTGATGAAGAACGCGTGTATGTGGTGAAAGCCGATGGTTCGGTGATGGTACCAGAGCGCAGCTCATGGTTTAGTGCCCGGGCTACGCAAATTGAACCTGGGGATACCATTATTGTGCCGCTCGATACACAGTACGTAAGCACCACCGAAACTTGGACCACGGTGACTCAGATCATGTATCAAGTGGGTGTCGCATTGGCGGCCTTAAGTGGCCTGTAATCGCACAGCGTTTTGGTCGAACATAGGAAGCAAAGCAATGGAGTTGCGAGCAAATTATGAGTAGAAGCAAACCGACAACTCGCGCTGGCGCGGCGCTGAAAATTGCGTCGCAAGACCAGCTTCATCTCGACTGGAGCTACCAAGGTCTCAAACCGGATGAGTTGCAGGCATTCGCTGCGAAGCGTTTGCCCGCAGATTTTGACAAGCTGCGCGCGCAACTGATCAAAGGTGAGTTTCACAACCTCACTGAGCAGCGCTCGGTTTCCCATGTGCTCAGCCGCTCGCGTCACAACGTCGTGAAGGCGGGCAACGGCCGCAATCGCTTCAACGAAATTGTGCGTTTGTTGCGCAGTGGCAACTGGCACGGCGCCACCGGCAAAGTCATTAAAGATGTCGTTAATATTGGTGTGGGTGGCTCAGACTTAGGTCCCATGATGGGCTCGTTCGCACTGCGCGAATTCGCCGATGACTCCTCACTGCACAACCTCAAAGTACACTTTGTCAGCTCTATGGATGGTGGTCAGTTGCACGCCGTGCTGCCGATTGTCGACCCGGAAACCACTTTATTCGTCATTTGCTCCAAGAGTTTCACTACCGCCGATACCTTCGCCAACGTCGATACTGTGATGGAGTGGGTGGAGCCTGCTCTCACGCACGAGCAGTGGCTGGAAAAACATGTCATTGGCGTATCTGCGAATAACCAAGCGATGGTCGATTTTGGCATTCCACCAGCGCAACAACTGAGTTTTGCCGATTCGGTGGGCGGGCGTTTCTCATTGTGGTCGTCGGTTGGCCTTGCCATCGCGCTGACTATTGGTTCGCATCAATTTAGTGTCATGCTGGCTGGCGCTGCCGCCATGGATGATCACTTCCTCAGTGAGCCACTCGAAAACAATATTCCTTTGTTACTAGCACTGACCGGTTTGTACAACCGTGAAGAGCGCGGCATCAATAATTTGGCAGTGCTGCCCTATGACGGGCGTCTGCGTTACTTGCCGAACTATTTGCAGCAGCTCGATATGGAATCGAACGGAAAGCAAGCCAACTACAGAGGCGAACCCATTGATTACCCCACCGGGCCGATTATCTGGGGCGGCTTTGGTCCGAACGGGCAACATGCGTTCTTTCAACATTTACACCAAGGATTTGACGCTTTTGCCGCAGACTTTGTCGCGGTATTGCATCGCAAAGCGCCAGGCTTTGCACCGGCAGTACAAGACGCGTTGCGCGAACAGCAGCGTTTAGCCGTCGCCAATGCATTAGCCCATCGCCGATTGATGTGGACGGGTTCCGATCCGGCTACTGACGGCATGCAAGAAGGCGAGGCGACGCATCATTATGTCGGCAATCATCCGTCGAACTTATTGTTTGTCGACGAGCTGAACCCACGCAGCTTCGGTGCCTTGATTGCCGCCTATGAGCACAAAGTATTCACGCAAGGTGTGGTGTGGCAGATCAATAGTTTTGACCAGCCCGGCGTTGAGCTGGGCAAGAAAATCGCGACGCGTATTCATGAAGTGATTGACGGTGACCGTGAGGAGCAATTTGATGACTCAACCGACGCCATCATCCGCAGAATGCTCTGACGCTAGCATTGACGAGCGTGAAATTTGGTATGTAGTGCGCTCCAAGCCACGCCAAGAAAAACGCGCCTTTGCCCAACTCGATAACCAAGGTATGCAGCCGTTCCTCCCCGAGGTTAAACTGACGCGGGTGCGGCGCGGTAAACGCCAACAAGTCACCGAGCCACTGTTCCCAGGTTATTTGTTTGTGACGCTTAGCAACTACGACGAACAATTCCACAAAATCCGCCATACCTACGGCGTAGCCAACTTGCTGCGCTTTGGCGACAAGCCCGCCACTATTCCGGCAGAGCTGATAGAACAGCTCAAAGCACTCACCGACGACTGCCCAGCGGTCGAGTACCTCAATAAAGCCGATACGCCCCAAGTAGGTGACCTGATGGAAGTCATCGACGGACCATTTTCAGGCTTGCTGGCGCGCATCATCATGCTCGACGGCGACGCCCGCTGCGTGGTCCTGCTCGATTGGCTGCAACACGAAGTCCGCGCCACTTTTAGTTACGACGAGCTGCGCCGCGCCGGCAAATCTTAAAACGAGCTGTATTCGACTATAAGTAACTAGACAACCGCTTGGTTTTGGACAATATTTCAACACTATCATTCACATCAGGCATTCTTATGAAAACTCTACTACTCATGATCGTTGCGGTAACCAGTTTGTTGCTCTCTGCTACGAGCTCTGCTTGGCAACAAACTGAACTTGGTACACGAGGGCTGTCGGATGCGCAGAGTATGCAACAGTACTTGAACAGCATACCGCAAGAGAAATTTATGAATGAAGAACGTTTACGGCAAGTGAGCGAAGCGAGCAGCCGTCGCGATATCACTCAGCGAATTAGGTATGACGATTTAAGAATCGAAGCGAACTCGTTAGAAAGGAATCTGCAGAACGCTATGTCTACAGCCAAAGATTCTATAAACAGGGGCAATTTAGATTCTGCTCGCCAGCAACTGAACGTAGTCGAAAGTTACCGTGAGAAGTTGCGCCTGTTAGCCGAAGAATGGAAACTAGCTACACCAGCAGACTACACTATTGACGCCTCGACACAAACTCAGGTTTCCGATGCCAACACACTGCAAGGCCCGCAAGGTCCAGCCGGCCCAGAAGTGGTTACTACAGGTCCCACACCACCCACTTTTTTAGGCGTGTCCCTGACTACTCCGGTGGTGGTGACTACGGTTGCGGTAGCAGTTGGCGTTGGAGTTGCGGTGAATAAATCCGGTGATGACACCACAGATACGACCGGTGGAAATGAATAACCGAAAGGGAACGGCAAAATAAAAATGGGTGTTTTGTGTAAAAAACATTCAATTTTCTAATTTATGTTATGCAACGCGAAAAATCGCTGCTATGATTATGCGTATTCGAGTTCGAACAAAAAGGATAGTTGGGAATGAAAAACGTATTAGCTTTAAGCGTATTATTGGTATCAACCGCTGCATTCGTTGCCGCGCCAGTTAGTTTAGCAGCTCCGCAAGCTGCTGGTGCTGCTGCTGGTGCTCAACAAGGTGGTGCTGGTGGTGCTGGTGCTGGTGCAGGTGCAGGTGGTGCTGGCGCTGGAGCGGGTGCAGGTGCAGGTGCAGGCGCAGCTGGTGCTGGCGCAGGCGCAGTAGGTGGAGCAGCGGCCGGAGCCGCAGCAGCAGCTGGTGTAGCAGGCACGCTTACAACGGTTGCGGTTGTCGGTGGTATCGCGCTAGCGGCGGGCGCCGTCGCTGCAGTCGCTGCAACCAACAACGATGACAATACGACTGCTACAGGTCCTTCAAACAACTAAGTTGCACAGACCTGAAGTTTTACATTAAGTGATATAAAAAGCCGCTCAATGAGCGGCTTTTTTGTGTCTGCAAGAACGCTTGAAACCGCGAAAATAAAGAGCAAAAACGTTAAATTACGGTTGTGTTCAT
>DASSWH010000252.1:0-4648 GCA_035705175.1 Pseudidiomarina sp. | reverse complement strand
ATGCCCAAGACCTTGAAACCAAAGGGTTGGCGAAATTAGCTGATGTGGATGCGATTTTGGTCCCGGGTGGATTTGGCGAACGGGGGATTGAGGGTAAAATTTTAGCCGCACAGTATGCACGCGAGCAAAAAATTCCGTACCTAGGCATTTGTTTAGGCATGCAAGTTGCACTCATCGAATCTGCGCGCAATGTTGCAATGTTAGCTGGGGCCAATAGCTCCGAGTTTAATCCCAAAACCGAACATCCAGTCGTCGGTCTGATCAATGAGTGGATGGATGAAAAAGGGCAAAAAGAGCTTCGCGATCAAAATTCGGATCTGGGCGGAACCATGCGGCTTGGCGCCCAACCCTGTCACTTGGAGCCAGATACTCGAGCACGAGAGCTGTATGGCGAAGATGAAATTCGCGAGCGGCATCGACATCGTTACGAAGTGAATGGCACTTATATTGAGCGCCTGGAAGCGGCAGGTTTAAAAATCTCAGGTTGGTCATTCGACAAGCGGTTAGTTGAAGTGATTGAGATCCCCGATCATCCGTGGTTTGTCGCGGCGCAATTCCATCCTGAATTCACGTCAACCCCGCGTGACGGGCATCCATTATTCCGTGGCTTTATTGAAGCCGCAGGTGTGTATAAAAAGCAGCGTCGCGGATAATCGACACGACGAAGCCAAAGGAGTGAGAACAAGTTATGGCAACCATTAGTTCCATCAAGGCCCGTGAAATCATGGATTCACGCGGCAACCCGACCGTTGAAGCAGACGTGTATTTGAGCGATGGTCACTGGGGCCGAGCTGCAGCACCCAGCGGAGCATCAACCGGGTCTCGTGAAGCCTTGGAGCTGCGCGATGGTGATCAATCTCGTTACTTAGGGAAAGGTGTTCAAACGGCCGTTGCCAATATTGTGGAACGTATTGCGCCAGCTTTACGCGGCGTCGATGCGACCAATCAAGCCGCGGTCGACGACATCATGATTCAATTGGATGGTACTGCAAATAAAGAAAATCTTGGTGCGAATGCGATTCTTGCGGTTTCCTTAGCAACGGCGAAAGCGGCTGCGGCCAGCAAAAATATGGCCTTGTTTGAGCATATTGCGGAATTAAACGGTACTGCTGGCCAGTATAGTATGCCGTTGCCCATGATGAATATTTTGAACGGTGGTGAACACGCTGATAATAACGTCGATATTCAAGAGTTTATGATTCAGCCAGTTGGTGCACCGAGTTTCCGTGAAGGATTACGAATGGGAGCGGAGATTTTTCACGCCCTGAAAAAGGTATTGCAGCAACGCGGTTTAAGCACTGCCGTGGGTGATGAAGGAGGGTTTGCTCCTAACTTAGCATCCAATGAGGAAGCCTTGACCGTTATCGTCGAAGCAGTCGAGCAATCAGGGTACCGTATGGGTACTGACGTAACGCTAGCGCTCGATTGTGCTGCATCTGAGTTTTATCGTGATGGCAAGTATCATCTGAGTGGTGAAGGAAAGCGTTTCACTGCTGCTGAATTCGCTGAATATCTGGGTGGATTGTGCCAACGTTATCCGATCATCTCGATAGAAGATGGCCTTGATGAGAGTGATTGGGACGGCTGGAAGGTTCTCACCGACCGCCTTGGTGCGCAGGTTCAATTGGTCGGCGATGATCTGTTTGTTACCAACACCGCTATTCTGAAGCGTGGTATCGAGCAAGGTATCGGTAATTCAATTTTGATTAAATTTAATCAAATTGGTAGTCTTTCAGAGACGCTAGCGGCTATTCGTATGGCCCACGAAGCAGGTTTCACTGCGGTAATTTCGCACCGTAGCGGTGAAACTGAAGATGCAACGATTGCTGATTTAGCGGTTGGAACTGCTGCAGGACAAATCAAAACGGGTTCGCTTTGCCGTTCCGATCGTGTTGCCAAATACAATCAGTTGTTGCGTATTGAAGAAATGCTGCAGGGTGCAGCACCTTACCGTGGCCGCTCAGAAGTCAACGCGAAATAGTTGAGCAAAATGAGTCCGTAAGGCGAGTACAGTGACGAGACGGGCAATGAATCCGACCACGATGATGAGTCAAGGCGATATATTTCAACCGCTGACCAAGCAGGGTGGTTTTGCTGAGCTATGCACAGCACTATATGAGCGAGAATTGCTCGTATTGTCACAACTGAATGTTGCATCAACGGTGAGCTTGCAACGCCGTTTGAAAAGCGTTCCCTATTATGTACAGCAAGCTGCTCGAGGTATGCTCGAGCAGTCTTTCCCACTGGAGTTAGACCAACAAAACGCGAGTTGGCAAGCTCCTCAAAAGGCTCGACTCAACTTTACCGAAGCGCAACGAAAAAAGCTCCAAACCTGGCTAATAAAACAAGCACGACTTGGGGTTGTGACGGTCGTCTATGATTTTAATCAGACCCAGCAGCGCGTGGTGCTTGATTCGATTGATCGTATCGATGCCGCTAAACGCCGCGTACATCTGAATCAGTATGGTTGGTTTGATTATGATGGGAAATCGCTTGAGATTGACGATGCGGGCTATTTGAATTGGCAATTAGCGAGACCCGACGCGCAATCGCTGACGCCAGCGCTGTGCGGCCATCAATGGAATCACAAGGGTAAAACGGAGCCGCGTACCTTGAGTCTGCGTGAGGTTTTGTTAGCGACCACATTAAAGTGGGAGAAGTAGAGCGATTACCAACTCAGTAGAACCAGTACTCCCGCACCAATCACGACAGCCAATGTAAGTTGACGAAACCAGGTTTCGGGTATTTTTAGACTGATAGTGTGGCCACGCCAGGCACCAATAATTGCGCTGGTCGCGAGAATCAATATCCACTCGAGCATATCCATCGAATAGCGTTCTTGAATGCTAAATGAGATGACGTTGGTGGTGGCGAGTGCGAAAAAGAAAACCGTTAAGGTTGCCCGAAAAGTAAGAACAGCGAGTTGCTGATTACTGAGAAATAAAACGATAGGCGGACCACCCAGTGTTAATGCGCCGTTACTAAAACCCGCCAGGATACCGACCCAACTCTGATGTGCCTGAGTGGGATTCAAATTGAAACGGACTCCCCTCCAGAGCAAGACACCGACAATGACGACAAATATTGCCATGCCCCGTTGCAGCCAATCGAGTTGAACGTGGGCTAAGACCAAGGTGCCGATCAGACTACCCAGGACCCCTGCAATTAAGAGTGGCTGCCATTGCCGAACGCTCACATAACGGTGTAATTTTAGGTAAAGAAAGCCAGCTAAAAGCAGGTTAACAATCGATAATGTTGGCGTGATAAGAGTGAGTGGCAGTAATAATGAGAGCAGCGGCACAGCCACCAACCCAGAACCAAATCCGGTGATCCCTTGAAGGAGGGCACCAATAAACATAATGAGCGCGGCGAGCAAATAGTCCATGAGCATTCGGATAGTACTTGGGCTTCTGGTTTGGAGTGCGTATACTATCAGAAAACTCGGGCGAGAAACCGATGCGACTGCTGAAATTACTGTTTTTATGCTTACTGATTGGCCTGCAATACCGGCTCTGGTTTGGCAAGAATAGTTTGCCAGATTATTGGCGTACGCAGCAGGAAGTCGCTCGGCAAGCAGAAACCAATCATCGACTCGAACAACGCAATCAGGTGCTTGCCGCCGAGATCGCAGATCTTCGAGAGGGTGAAGCTGCGCTTGAAGAGCGCGCTCGTAATGAACTTGGGCTAATCAAACGCCAAGAAACCTTCTTTCGCGTAGTGCCAACAAAAACTCAATAGCATGACGAAACAACAATCGGTCGCAGCCGTGATCCCCGCGGCCGGAATTGGTCAGCGAATGCAAGCTGCCATCCCAAAACAATATTTGCAACTTGGTGACGCTACTGTGCTCGAACACAGTATTCGTGCCATGGCTCGCGATCCTCGTATTGGCGCCGTTTTTGTAGCCACAGCACCCGACGATGCGTGGTTTGATAAACTCAGCATTACCCTGTCGATTCCATTGCTTCGTGTCGATGGTGGTGCAACCCGAGCTCAATCTGTTGCTGCTGGGGTTGCCGCAGCGCAGCGAGCTGGCTATCGATATGTTGCTGTGCATGATGCTGCGCGCCCTTGTCTAGCAAGAAGTGAACTTGCCGCGGTCATTGAACATGGGTTGGAGCACAGTGCCGGAGCGTTGTTAGCGTTACCTGTCGCGGATACGATTAAACGGGCAAGTAACAGCGGCTATTCAGTTGAGACGGTGCCGCGCGAAGGGCTATGGCAGGCACTAACACCGCAAGTATTCGCCATTTCCGTTTTGATCGATGCGTGGCGACTGGTGGGTGTGGACGACCCTTATTTAACCGATGAAGCTTCAGCTATCGAAGCCCTAGGCTTGCAACCACGATTGGTGATGGGACGGCGAACGAATATCAAAATTACGCAGCCAGGTGATGAAATTATTGCAGCTGCGCTATTACCGGAAATAGTACAGGAATGACAATGCGAATTGGGCACGGTTACGACGTTCATAAATTGGGTAGCGATAAACCACTATTACTCGGTGGTATCGAGGTTCCTCATCAGCACGGTTTGATTGCGCACTCAGACGGTGATGTCGTGCTACATGCTGTTACAGATGCGCTACTTGGCGCCGTTGCGCTCGGTGATATCGGTCGTCATTTCCCTGACACGGATGCACAATATG
>DASSWH010000251.1:0-2427 GCA_035705175.1 Pseudidiomarina sp. | reverse complement strand
AGTCTATGTTGTCAGGGTATTCGCTGGCAAACAATCGCTTGGCGCAACTAGGTTGAAATGGCATGATGCGTAGATAGAAAGTGTCTATCGAGCGAGGAGAACCGCTGGCGTGAAGAATACACCGGATCAACTGAAGCAAATGCAGGAAGCCGTGCGTGATGCACAGGCCGCTGCACAAGCGAAAAGTGAGTTCTTAGCGAATGTCAGTCACGAGATCCGAACGCCAATTAATGCCATTCTTGGAATGACACAATTGTGCCTCAAAACTGCGCTTGATGAGCAACAACGGGGTTATCTCAAATCAATTGAGAGTTCATCGAAGATATTACTCGGAATCATAAACGATATTCTCGATTTTTCTAAGATTGAGGCTAATAAGCTGACCATTGAAGCTATTCCCTTCGATCTTGAAGAGATGCTGGCGAGTTTAGCCGATATGTTTGCCTATCGAGCCTATGACAAGAACCTTGAATTTGTTATTAAGTTGCCAAGTAACATTCCCACGCGTCTCATTGGTGACCCGCTGCGCTTAAATCAAGTACTCGTAAACTTAGTGAGTAATGCGATCAAGTTTACAGATAGTGGTGAGATTGTGATTAGTGTCACTCTCCTCGATCTTGATGAAAACGAAGTTTTTCTCAGATTCTCGGTGACCGATACTGGAATAGGTATGGATGAGCATCAGCGCGCCAAGCTATTTCAAGCATTTACCCAAGCCGATTCCTCAACCACTCGAAAATTTGGTGGTACTGGGCTCGGTCTGGCGATATCTCAGCGTATCGTCAAACTTATGAATGACGATGGTATTGGCGTGATTAGCAGTGCCGGACAAGGCTCAACGTTCTTTCTTGAGCTCAAATTGCCGTTGCAGCCAAACGCCGATCAAACGGTCGCTGAATCTATTCGTAGTCGATTGACACAAAAATCAATCCTTGCTATCGATGACAACCTTACCACTCGGGATATGATTACCGAGCTGCTACGTTCACATCAGGTTCAAGTCACCACGGTAAGAACGGCAGAAGAAGCTCTTAAGCTAATTCACGATCAGCGATTTGATGCCTGTTTTGTTGACTGGCAATTACCTGGTATGAGTGGACTTGATTTCTGTCGTGAGATACTCGCAGCAGAGTCAGAGAATCAGCCGGCGCCAGCATTAATTCTAGCGACCAGTTACCATGCCCATGAATTACGCGGTGAAGCGCGAGCGGCGGGGGTTCAACATTTAATCGTAAAACCCTACCTGAGTAGTAGCGTAATTCGAGTATTGAGTTCGGCCCTTGCCTTGCATGGAGACAGTTTTGAACAGCCTGGATTAGAGCTTGATAACGACCTTTGTTGTGCACCTATTTTGATCGTCGAAGACAATGATATTAACCTGCATATTGCGGCAGAACTGCTTTCACATGCGGGTGCGCAAGTAGATATAGCCATGAATGGTGTAGAAGCAATCGACATGGTGAAGCGCAAGCAATATGCGTTAGTGTTTATGGATATTCAGATGCCTATAATGGATGGCCTTGCTGCAGCCGAGCATATACGAACGCTCTATTCATATCAGCAGCTTCCCATTATTGCGATGACTGCAAATACATCGACAGAGGACGTAGAACGCTCGCTGGCGGCGGGAATGCAGGACCACATCAGTAAACCTATCGATGAGAAAGTGTTGCTGAGAGCATTGCACAAATGGTGTGTTCGCGGCGAGTACTCGATGCCAGACTCGGAATCGCTTACAGACGATAGTACGCGCTCTCCAACGGTCACCTATCCGCGCCATGCAGATATTGACTTTCAGGCGGCGCTGGAGCGACTGCAACATAACACCAGCTTGTATCGCACATTGATTGACCGCTTGGTTGAGGACTACGGCGATGCCCCGCAGAAAATCGTGGATTTTCTGGCGAAGGGACAACATGACGAAGCACGGCGTTTTTTTCATTCACTAAAAGGTGCTGCAGGAAATCTCGGCTTAATCCGCTTAGAAAAGGCAGCATCTGAACTTGAACGACATACCAAAGCCGGCAACTACGAATATGTTGCTGATCACATCATCAGATTAAAACAGCTACTTGAGCAAGCTGACCTCGCTTGTTCAGATTTACTATTGTGGCAACAACGAAAAGATAAACTAGGATAACCAAAAATAATGACGCGATTTCTATTTCTCATACCAATCGTTTTATGTGTGCTCTGGTATCTCTATTTACGCATCAATGGCTGGACATTGCGGCAAGGGTTGCGTGGTTTTATAAATATACTTATTTTTAGTAGCTTCATCGCTCTTGTTTACACATTATTACTTTGGTTAACGGGCCGCTAGAGCCCGTCAACCAAGTTTACTAGCCAACCAGTGCCAACAAAATACCTGCTGCAACGGCCGACCCCAGTACACCTGCAACGTTTGGTCCCATCGCGTGCATCAAC
>DASSWH010000250.1:0-9106 GCA_035705175.1 Pseudidiomarina sp. | reverse complement strand
ACTCGTTCGTGAAGCGCCCATTGCAGATTATCGGTGAGGTGATGGTGCCGATTCAGTTTGCGTATGTTGCAAACCACTCGCAACCCGAGCGCATTTTTGCCCAATTTGTCGCGCAAGGGCAGTGCAGCGAATTCTTGGCGGGACAATCGGCGCCTGTGCTGACTACCGCCAGTAACAGCGAATCACTACAACAGCTGCTCGACAGTGAGCAACCTGCTGGCGCTATCGTGCCAGCGCATGCGTTGGCAGAGCATCGCTTTGCTCACGTGCAGCACGATGTCACTGATGTAGCTCACAATGAAACACGCTTTATTGCTGTGCGTGAACCGCGCGAGCTTGAGTCTGCGCAATCTGGTATCGACTATAAAACGGCGATTCTCATCATTGATGACGCCGACCATCCCGGTTTGTTGGTCGAGCACTTACAAGTCTTTGCAGCGTATCGTGTGAATTTAACAGCCTTGGTGTCGCGGCCTACCGGTCGCCGCTTCGGCCACTACCATTTCTACATTGAGTGTGAAGGGCATGCGCACGACTCGTCGATTCAGGCGGCGCTAACGTTAATTCAATTGCGCAACCGAGTGACCGTATTGGGTAGCTTTCCCGTCGCGGCGCAAAGCTAAGGGTTTACTCTAAATCGAGCTCGAGCTGCAGTTGATCATCCGGGTCGGGCAGGGCAACACTCAACCCAATCAGCCGGACGCCGCGACCTTTACGCCGTTCCCATGCTTCTCGCAGCAGTTGATAGAACAAACTCGGGGACGCTTTCGAGCCTGTTCGGGATACGGTCGTCTGCTGGAAATCGGCAAACTTAAGTTTCACCGTCTGACTTTTAATATGCGTCGCTTGCCAGCGTTGAACACCCAGTCGCTTCAGTAACTGTGGCAATAGCACTTGGTCGGTAAACTGTTCCACTTGTCGCAACGAGGTAAAGTCGGTACTTAAAGTTTCCTCCACACCGACACTTTTGCGGACCCGCTCGGTAACAATTTCACGTGGATCATTGCCTAAGCAACGTTGATAGAGCAGCCAGCCTGATTTTTCACCCAGGATAGATTGTACGGTTTCAATCGCGCTGCGCTGAATATCCGCACCGGTAAACAGACTGGCATCATGCAAGCGTTCTAAACTTTTCGGGCCGACTCCCGGAATCCGTTTTAACGGTAGTGAGGCAATATAGGGCACCACGTGCTCTGGAGCCACGACGCGTTGGCCATCTGGTTTATTGTCGTCGCTGGCAATTTTTGCCACCATTTTCTGATTGGAGATGCCAGCTGAGCCGGTAATACCTAATGCTCGAATATCCGCTCGAACCGCTTCCATGATACGAGTCGCACTGCCTTGATGGGTTTCGACGGCGGACAAGTCGAGATAGAACTCGTCTATGGAGGCTGGCTCAATACGGTCGGTGACCGATTGCAAAATAGCGTAGACTTGACGACTTAATAGGCGATAATAGCCATGATCCGGTGACACGAAATGTAAATGTGGACATAGACGGCGAGCATGTGAGCCTGACATGGCGCTGCGCACACCGAACTCGCGAGCTAAATAATTGCAGGTTGCGACCACACCACGAGCCCCGCCTCCGCCCACCGCGAAGGGACGGTTCTTGAGACTGGGGTCGCGCAAGACCTCGGCACTAGCAAAAAAAGCATCGAGATCCAAAAGCGCTATTTTGCGCGTATTTACAGACATGCAACGAAAGTGTTTAATCGTGGCCGGAATCTGGCTATAATCGCAACAACTAAGTGAGCACGCAAGCTCATCAGCTCAGACAGGAGTAAACTGTGAACGTACTGAAAGTAGTAAAATCGAGCCGTGTATTCGTTGCTGTTCTCGCCCTCGTCGTTGGTGGTGCGAGCGCTGCAATGGTGCCTCAAGACAATAGTGCGATTAAAGATCGCATTGCCCCAATTGGTAAGGTGAAGTTAGCGGGTGCGACCCCTGATACCGGCGGCAGCAGTGCTGGAGCCAGCGGCCCACGCTCAGGCGAAGCTGTTTACAATCGTTTTTGTGCAGCTTGCCACACCAGTGGCGTATTAGGTTCACCTAAAATCAACAACGCAGCAGATTGGGAACCGCGCTTAGCGCAAGGTATGGACACAGTATTGAAACATGCGATTGAAGGTTACAACGCAATGCCAGCTCGAGGCACCTGTAACGATTGTAGCGATGAAGAAATTCAAGCGGCAATCGACTACATGACGGCTGAAATTTAAACGTCCAAAAATTCTAAAAACCGCTTCGGCGGTTTTTTTGTGCCTGTTTTTTGATCGCAATGCTTTCAAGTCAAGGAATGTAAAGATATACTCGGAACAATAATTACAAAAACAAAACACCTGAATGTCACCAATGTCTAGTCGAGAAACATCGGATAAGAGTACTGAAAAAAGTACTGAAAAAGAGATTGCGCGATTGCGTAAGGCTCTGTCTCGACTACAAAAACTGACATTAAAGTATCGCCAGTCTGAAGTCATTCAGAAAGCCCTTTTCAAAATTTCAGAGCTCGCCGCCTCCGTGCAAGACATGCAGGAATTTTATGCTGCTGTGCACAGCATTATTGGCGAGTTGATGAATGCCAAGAACTTTTTCATCTGTTTAGCGGATCACGACAACGATACCGTCAAGTTTGTGTACTTTGTTGACGAATATGACGAGATACCTACGGAAGACAACTTCCCGATGGATTTGTTGCGACAAGGTATGACTGGTTATGTCATGCGTACGGGCCGGCCATTTCTCTATAACGAGAAAGTGTTCAAAGAATTGCTCGCTAGCGGTGAAATTAAGGATTTAGGCTCGCCGCCAGTCGATTGGCTGGGTGTGCCGTTGCAGTCCGAGAATCGTATTATCGGTGCCATGGTGGTACAGAGTTACAGCGAAGATCAACGTTATACAGAAGCCGATAAAGACCTCTTCATGTTCGTTTCTCAACATATCGTGAACGCGCTGGAGCGGGTTCGGCAGCGCGAATTTATGCAAGCTGAAATTGCTCGCCAGACCGCAGCTTTGCGTGAAATCAACGATAACCTGACGTTAGAAGTAGGAGAGCGCAAACGCGCTGAAAAGGTGTCCGCTGTCCTCTTCGCCATATCTGAGGTCACCAACACCTCAGATAGCATGGAAAGCTTTTATCACCAATTACATGAGCAAATTGGCCGCTTAATCAATAATGAGAACTTCTTCGTCGCTTTGGTTGATGAAGACAAGCGCAATTTGACCTTCCCCTATTATGTTGATGCCTTCGATACCCATCTGCGCAAATTGCGACCAGTTGGACGTGGCATGACAGAGTTTGTTATCCGGCACAAACAGCCAGTGTTCATTAACGCTGAAAAATATGCTGAGCTGATTGCTGCTGGAGAGATTGAAAAGGCGTCCTCATACTATGGGACTCAGCCTAAACAATGGCTAGGTTCACCACTGTTAATTGACGACGAAGTGATTGGCGTGTTGTCGGTACAAACATACACCGACGAAGTGACGTACAAGCAAGACGACTTGGAGCTATTGAACTTCGTTTCCCAACACGTTGCGGTGGCGATTGAACGACGACGTAATGCGGAAGAAGTCAGGCGTGTCAATGCGTATTTGGAGCGTAAAGTTGCCGAGCGTACGGAAGAGCTGGTTAACGAAATTGAGCGCCGTAAAAAAATTGAAGAGAAACTCTTCCACGACGCGCATCATGACGCGTTGACAGGATTACCCAACCGCTCCATGTTTACTGAACGTCTCCAACAGACACTGAAACACAAGCGGCGCTTCCCGCAACACAATTTTGCCGTGCTGTTTGTAGATTTGGATCGGTTCAAAGATATAAACGATACCCTCGGTCATAGCGCAGGCGATGAATTTCTATTGGAAGCCAGTCGGCGTATCGGCGAATGTGTGCGAGATAACGACACCGTTGCTCGTCTCGGTGGTGATGAATTCGTTATTTTGCTCGATATGATTAATCACGTTGAAGATGCAAAGGAAGTGGCTGGGCGCATTATTGAAAAAATGCAGCGTCCTTTTGTCTTTGGCGAGAGCGAACATTATTCAGGCGCGAGCGTCGGTATCGCCGAATGTCGAGCGCGCAATGATTCTGCAGAACGACTGTTACGCGACGCTGACGCAGCTATGTACCAAGCGAAGAGCATGGGTCGCGGCCGTTTTGTAGTATTCGATGAGAGTATTCACAAAGACTTAGTCGCCTCTTTGCACCGCGAATCCGAGCTAAGGCACGCGCAGTTCGACCAAGATTTTATTGTGCATCGGTATGATGTCGTTGATATGCAAACGGGTGTTGAGTATGCAGCCGAATGGTTACTGCGGTGGCAGCGTGATAACACGCTTTTGCCAGCAGACCGCTTTCTTGCCGTTGCTGAAAAAACTGGGATGATCATCACGCTGGATCACTGGATGCTCAAGCGCTGTTGTAGTCAGTTGGCACAAGAGCCGAAGCATCCGCCCTTGTTTGTGTCACTGTCGACTAAACACCTCTATAAACTTGCCGATGTGCGGGTGTTGATGCAGATCATTAAAGATTCCAAAATCAAAGCGAATCGTTTGATCCTTGAATTCAGCGAAGTGGAGCTCAACTACAGCTCGAAGCGTCAATTGAGCTCACTGCGCCAACTTGCTGAATTTGGTGTGGGCTTAGCACTCAACGAGTTTGGCCGCAGTGCAGGGGCTTTGCAGTTTATTTTAAGCTACCCGTTCACTCACGTGAAACTCGATCCCAACTTTGTTGCGGATATTGCCAATAGTGACCGCGCGCAGAAGATGGTGCGTAACGTCGTCAATCTATGCACTGAGCTTGAAATCCAAGTCGTGGCGGCTGGTGTTAATGCGCAAGAGCAACAAGATGCCTTGCTTGCGGTGGGAGTGGTGACCGGTCAAGGTAAGCAATTTGGTGAGCCTGTGCGAGTCAGTTTTGATGATACAGAGTCAGAGCCAACCGTAGCTAATTCCAAGTCGGCAAGCGCTTAATTTTTTTCCAACGCCTTCCTGAGTAAATCCATTCCAGATTGTCGCTGTTGTTCTTTGGCTTCTTCATTTGCAGCGCGTTGTTCTTCCCACTCAATATCGTCTTGCGGTAACTCAAACAAGAAACGACTTGGCTCAGGCTTCATCACATCGCCATACTGGCGGCGTTCACGTGCCATAGTAAAGGTTAGCGTCTGCTGCGCACGGGTAATCCCCACGTAAGCGAGACGACGCTCTTCCTCAACCATGCCCTCGTCGATACTGGATTGATGCGGGAGTAAACCCTCTTCCATGCCGACCATGAATACATGTGGAAACTCGAGTCCTTTGGATGCATGTAGCGTCATCAATTGAACCTGATCAGCTTGGTCTTCTTCTTCGTTGCGCGAAAGCATATCTCGCAAGCAGAGTTTGGCAACGGCTTGCTCAAGCGTAAGAGGTTCATTCTCATGGTCACCTTTGACCATCTCGGTCACCCATCGCAGCAGCTCGCTAATATTCTTGTAACGCATTTCTGCGGCGGCTTGACTCGGGCTGGTTTCATACAACCATTCTTCATACCCAATTTCTTTCACCAGACCGTATAACGAGCTCGCGACCTCAGGTGGATGATCGCAACGTCGGGCGGCTTGGCTGATCAGTTGTACAAAGTCTTGTACCTGTGCATATTCTCGTGTCCCAAGTCGCGTTTCGAGTTGGTGATGTTGTGCCGCCTCATACAATCCGACGTGCAACTCATGCGACAATTCACCGATACGCTCAACAGTTTGCGGGCCAATACCGCGCTTGGGTAAGTTGACGATACGAATAAACGCGGTGTCATCACTCGGATTCACCAACAGTCGCAAATACGCCATGATGTCTTTGACTTCGGCACGTGCGAAGAAGCTTTGTCCACCGGTCATGCGGTATGGGATGCGCTGATTCAGCAGAGCCTTTTCAAATACCCGCGATTGGTGATTTCCGCGGTACAGAATGGCGAAAAAGTGGTAAGGCGTGCGTGCCAAAAAGCGTTGCCGAACAATCTCCGCGACCACACGGTCTGCTTCATGTTCCTCGTTGCGACCTTTAATCACCCGCAACGGTTCACCTTCGTCCATTTCCGAGAACAATTTCTTTTCGAACACGTGCGGATTATTCTCGATGAGAATGTTCGCCGCCTTGAGAATGCGCTTACAGGAGCGGTAGTTCTGCTCCAACTTAATGACTTGTAGCTGGGGGAAGTCTCGCTGCAGTAACGCTAGGTTTTGCGGCTGTGCACCGCGCCATGAATAGATTGATTGGTCATCGTCACCCACCACCGTAAAGTTCGCGTCCTTGCCGACCAACAGCCGTACCAGTTCGTACTGACTGGTGTTGGTGTCTTGATACTCATCGACTAATAAATACTGGAATTTCTTCTGCCAGCGTTCACGCGCCGCCTCGTTGGTTTTGAGTAGCATGGTTGGCAACAGAATCAAATCATCAAAATCAAGCGCGTTGCAGGCCTGCATGTTCTGCTGATAGCGACGGTAGAATTCGGCAAACATCTGTTCATCGGGCAATTTGGCTTGATCGAGGGCTTGCTGCGGCTGCAACATCGCGTTTTTCCAATTGCTGATTTGGCTTTGCAGCAATTTGAGCATCGCTTTGTCGGCATCGATTTCGTCTTCAGTGAGCGCTTTTAATAATGCGAAACTATCCTGGTCATCAAATAGCGAAAAGCCCGACTTCATACCGAGATTTTTGACCTCTTTTCGAATAATCGTGAGGCCGAGCGTGTGGAATGTCGATACGGTTAGGCCACGGGTGTATTCGCGTCCAAGGGTTTGTCCGACGCGTTCTTTCATTTCTCGCGCGGCCTTATTGGTAAAGGTAACGGCACCTATGTGACGAGCCGGGATAGCGCAGCGGGTAATCAAATGCGCAATTTTTTCGGTAATCACTCGGGTCTTGCCACTACCGGCACCCGCCAACACCAAAACCGGCCCGCGGATGGCGTGAACTGCTGCTTGTTGGCTCGGGTTTAACTGCATGGTGACCTTGTTGGACGTGAGAGAAGTCGATCGAGAACAGGGATTTTATCGTAAACTCCTGTTAAGCTAAAAGACAATAAGGTCAACGGAGAGAAGCAAATGGATAGCAACAAATTCGATGCATCAAAATTGGAAGAAATTGCCCGTCAAATTAACGATAGCATTCCTGCAGGTGTGAAGGATTTTGCTGGCTCGATGGAAGGCCGAATTAAGACCATCCTTCAGCAGCAGCTGGGCAAGCTCGACATGGTCACGCGTGAAGAGTTGGATGTGCAGCAGCAATTATTATTACGCCTACGCCAGCGTGTTGAACAGCTCGAACAACAAGTGGCAAGTCTGCAAAAAGCGCAAGACGACGAATAAGTTTTAGTAGCGAAGAGAGGAGTTGGGCATGGCATTGTGGTTAGACGGTGAAGTCATTGAAAACTACGCGTGGAATCAAGAATTGTTCAGCCTGCGTGTACGCACCGAGCAACCCTTTGAATTTATTGCCGGACAATTTGTACGTCTCGGTTTGGCGCACGAAGATGGACGGGTGCAACGTGCCTATTCCTTAGTCAATGGTCCGGATGATTCGGTTTTAGATTTTCTGGTGAATCGCGTTCATGACGGACTGTTCTCACCCATGTTGCATGGCCTGAAAGCGGGTCAGAAAATTCAAGTCTCGCAGCCACCGTCCGGCTTTTTCACGTTGAATGAAGTGCCTGACGGAGATAGCTTGTGGTTGATTGCCACAGGCACCGGCATTGGTCCGTACCTCTCCATGTTGACGACCGACATTCCTTACGAGCGCTTCAAACGCATTCATTTGATTCATGCGGTGCGTTACAGTGCTGACCTAGCCTATCGTGACTTGATTCAGAGCTGGGTTGATAAACATCCTGATCAATTACATTATCAACCCATCGTATCTCGTGAAGACTTTGCTGGCGCATTGCGTGGGCGCGTTCCGGCGTTGATCGAAAGCGGTGCGCTGCAAGCAGCTTGTAAGGATGAACTGAACGACCGCGCGCAAGTGATGCTCTGTGGTAATCCAGAAATGATCCGCGACGCGAAAGTGCTGCTCGACAGCATGGGCCTACCGAAAAATCTCCGTCGTAAACCGGGTAACGTCACTGTCGAACACTACTGGTAAAGGATGAACTCCATGGCAAGGTCAAAATGGATTGGGACTATCATGATATTGCTGCCCGTTGCCGTTTTAGTGGCAATGGGTCTCAATGACCTGAAATTCTTTTGGTACTTTTCGGAACACTATCTCTGGTACAACTTGGGGTTGTCATTGATTGGGTTGATGTACCTGAACTTCGGTGTTTACGTGTTGTTTCCACGTAGTAAATATTTGCTCATGCTCGGTTTGTTTTTGATCTTTACGTTTTATCAAACCTTCCAATTCGGTTGGCAATCGCCGCGCTTTATCGATAAGTATGTCGTCTCACCAGATTCAACACTAGTACTTGTTAATACCGCGGTAGGTGGCGCAACTTCGAGCGAGTTCAGCGCGAATTTAGTTCAATTCAAATCGGCCACGCTCTTTTTGAAAGAGGAACATCTGAAAAGCTACAGCGATATTCGAGATCTTGAATTCGTGGAGACGACCGGTGGCCTTCTAGTACAAGGGCTCGGCAGCGGCAATGAACCATTTAAAGATGATATTTCGGAGTGGGTTCAGGAACTGAAGCCCGGTTTATGATTTTGAATTCGCCTCTTCCTCGAGCTCTTTCTGTTTGAGGTAGCGGACCCAGCGGAAGAAGGCCTCAGCGCAAGCAAATATAATGGCGGTTTCTAACGCAATTTCGAGACATCGAATGAATTCAGGATATGTGGCTGGGCCTTTAAACTCTCCGTCTATTAGCAGATAGATACCACTAATCACGTACAGTAGACTCATCAGGGTCACCGTCATCAATACCGCGGTTTTTATAAACAAATAGACCTGCCGCAACATCATTCCCCTCCGCACTCTTCTACCGGCCTTCATATCTCGAAGAACCTTTTGACACTGCTAAGTATTAATCATATCGTTGCAAATAACAAAAAAATAAACATTAAGACATATTTATTGTGATGATGATGGTTTGGCTGCTTGGGGTATTACTGATTTCTTTCACTGGAGC
>DASSWH010000249.1:0-5161 GCA_035705175.1 Pseudidiomarina sp. | reverse complement strand
AATGATGTCTTGGATGGTTATGCCATCTCGCCATTCATCCTCAGGCTTCAACTGAATCGTTGTTTCGAGCATCGTCAAAGGTGCCGGATCGGTTGCGGTATCGGCGCGACCGGCTTTACCAAATACGCGTTCCACTTCAGGAATTTGAGCAATTAACCGATCTGTGCGTTGCAACAATTGGCTAACGGTTGCGGGACTAATTCCCGGCAGCGTAGTCGGCATATACAACAAATCGCCCTCCTGCATAGTCGGCATAAACTCACTACCCAGTTTGCTGTATGGATAGTAAGCACTCACTGCCAAGAATGCTGCCAATAACAAGGTTAGTTTTGGCCACGCCAATACGCCTCGCAACAAAGGTCGGTATAAAAAAATTAATCCCCGCGTGAGTGGATTCCGATTCTCAGCGAGAATTTTTCCTCTGACAAAATATCCCATCAGCACCGGAACTAGGGTTACTGCGAGCAATGCCGCTGCAGCCATCGCGAAGGTTTTGGTATAGGCCAATGGCGCAAACATTCGCCCCTCTTGGGCTTCAAGCGCAAATACCGGAAGGAAACTTAATGTGATGATCAATAATGACAAGAACAGTGCAGGTCCAACCTCGACACTAGCTTTTGCGACTAATTGCCAGTGCTCGCGCGAATCCGGCGGACGGTCTTCTTGATGATGGAATCGTTCCAGATGTTTATGCGCATTTTCAACCATGACAATTGCGGCATCTACTAGCGCACCAATGGCGATAGCGATTCCACCCAAGCTCATAATGTTGGCGTTAATACCAAGACTGCGCATGACGATAAAGCTCATTAATACCGCTAACGGCAGCGTAATGATCGCCACCATTGCTGAGCGCAAGTGCAGCAAGAACAGCACGGTTACGAGAGCGACAAACGCCATCTCTTCAATCAACTTGGTTTTCAGGTTGTCAACGGCACGCTCGATGAGCTGCGAACGGTCATAGGTCGTAATGATCTCGACCCCCTCGGGCAGACCAGCCTTGATGGAAGCGATTTTCGCACGCACATTCTCAATGGTGGCAAGGGCATTCTCGCCATGACGCATCACCACAATACCACCGACGACTTCGCCTTCGCCATCGAGTTCAGCAATACCCCGACGTAACTCGGGACCACGGCGTACTGTCGCCACATCGGCCAGTGTGACTGTGCCACCGCGGGTATTCATGACCGGCATCGGCACCTGACGAAGATCCTCTAGCGATTGAATATAACCGGTGCCACGCACCATATATTCGGCTTCCGCCATTTCGATAATGCCACCGCCGACTTCGTTGTTCGCGGCGACAATTGCTGCTTGCACCTGTTCCAAAGTCAGATTGAACGCTTGCAGTCGTTGCGGCTCAACCACCACCTGATAACCAGCAACCATACCACCTACCGTCGCCACTTCAGCAACGCCGGACACACTTTGTAATTCTTGCTTAAGGAACCAATTCTGCAAGCTCGTTAGTTCACCTAAATCATGCTCGCCACTGCGGTCTACCAGTGCATATTGGTATATCCAACCAACACCACTCGCATCAGGCCCCAGCGTGGGAGTGACCCCAGTGGGTAGGCGATCAGTGGCTTGGTTCAAATATTCAAGCACACGACTGCGAGCCCAATACATATCGGTATCGTCATCAAACAAGATATACAGGTACGAGTCGCCGAAAAACGAAAACCCACGCACCTGCGTCGCGCCCGGCACGGCCAGCATGATATTGGCTAATGGCCAGGTGACTTGCTCCTCCACCAGCTGTGGGGCTTGTCCGGGGTAAGGTGTTTTCACGATAACTTGAACATCAGATAAATCAGGAATCGCGTCCAAGGGGGTCGAGACCATCGCGCGCCAGCCTAACCACGCAGCAATGAATGCGGCAACCAGCACCAACAGACGATTGCGGATTGAGGCATTAATGATTTGCGTGAGCATCTTGCGCCTCCGCTGGTGCGTTGCTCTGTTGCTGGCGACTCATCAACAAACTGGCTTCCGAATCCAACAAGAACTGACCGGCAGTCACAACCTGTTCACCTTCCGTTAAGCCATGCAGAATTTCAGCCTCACCCCCAATAACCAAACCCACTTCAACCGGTCGTTGCACAAAGGCACCGTCATCGTTGCGAACGATGACTCGATTCTCCGAGCCAGTCAAAATCAGGCTACTCACTGGTACTGCGAGAACATCACGACGCGGGCCACCGAATAATTCCACTTGCACTTGCATACCAACGTGAAGAGGTGTTTGGCTGGATTCTGGGAGTAAGATCCGAACACGTTGAGTCCGAGTTGTGGGGTCTAACTCAGGATAAATGTAGTCAATTTCGGTTTCATAACCACGCAGCCCGGCTTGGGGTAACGTAATATCTGCCGGTGCCCCAACGCGCAACCAATCGCTGTATCGCTCCGGTACGTCTGCGATTAACCAAACACTCTGATCGCCGGTAATAGTGAGTAGTTCGGTACTCGGTTGCACATACATACCCTGCGCCACATTCAGTTCGGTGACGACGCCCGCAGCCGGCGCATAAACAGGAACCTGATACAGAATTTCGCGATTTTTTATAATCGCGTCAGTTTGTGTCGCTGTCATACCCAGTAGCTCTAGCCGTAAACGTGCATCGCGGATCAGACGTTGCCGTTGACTATCGGCCAGATTGGCGCCCTCTGCCGCTTGCAGTAAATCTTGCTGAGCGACTACCAGTTCGCGACTGTAGATGCTGTAGAGCAAATCACCAACCTCTACCCGTTGTCCCTCGCTGCGAATGGCAAGCGCTTCCAACCAACCGTCGGCTCGCGGATGAATATGCACACGGGCATTATCGTTCCACTCGACAGTACCTATAGTCGGGAAATAACGCCACAGCGTGGTGCGATAAGCGGCTGTAGTTTGGATGCCCAAATTCTGCTGCATCTGGTCACTCACGGTTACATCAATCTGCGATCGCTGCTCACGAGGTTCCAGTTCCATACCGCAAATAGGGCACGTGCCGGGTTCAGCACGCACGATATGGCTGTGCATTGGACAGATATACTCGACCATAATGGTCTGAGATTCCAGTGTTTCAGGTTGCGCCAGCGCCTGAGCCTTTGACTCATCTTGATGCTGATGCTCTTGCGCGACCGATGGCAATGCAAACAGCCCCTGACTCAGAGTCAGCATGACTGCGAGGAAATATACCATCCACTTTGATGAAAACGTATTCATAACAAACGACCTTGTCTAAAACCAACTTCAGCAGATACGATCTGCAAGCACGGCAAAACGCCAGTGCGCCAACTCAGTACTTGAGGTTTTAGGCCATCGGTGGGCGATCGAGGTATCCAGGTCGAGCAGTGGTAACACTACCCTCTATACGCAGAGGCAGCGCGGGTAATGTGGTGGGGAAGGTAAAAGCAGTTTGCGTCAGTGCAGATGCGGAACCCGCACAATGATGCTGACAATCGCTACAAGCGTTGTCGCAATCCGCATGCTGTATGGTGATCAGGTTAGAGCTGTCATCGCCATCGCAACAGGCATGCTTAGCAGCAGTTTCGGTTGCCATCTCATGCTGCATGGGCATAGCATCACTTGCCGACATGCTTTCATGACTCACGCGCGCAGACACTGGGGTCCCTACAGACCCCAGCACCATCAATAACATCAGCACGCGAATAAGTGTGTTCATGTCGACAAGTATAGCCTAAGGCTTACCAAATAGTCACGCGTTGCTCAGGCGCAACGTAAAGGTCATCGCCTTCCTGCACATCAAACGCTTCATAAAACGCTGGAATATTGACTACGGTTCCATTAACACGGAACTCTGCAGGTGAGTGAGGACCGACCGCGACTTGCTGTCGAATGGCTTCTTCACGCGCCTTGTTCTTCCAGACTTGCGCCCACCCCCAGAACACGCGTTGTTCACCGGTGAAGCCGTCGAGTACCGGCGATGGTTCACCGTTTAATGAGTCGACATAGGCTTTATACGCGATGGTTAAACCGGCTAAGTCACCAATATTTTCGCCCAGTGCTAGGCGTCCATTGATCTTCAAGCCTTCAATTGGCTCATACTGGCTATATTGCTCCGCCAACATGGTGCCACGCTCATCAAATGCGGCACGGTCTTGCTCAGTCCACCAGCTATTGAGGTTGCCGTCACCATCATACTTGGAACCTTGGTCATCAAAACCATGACCGAGTTCGTGACCGATGACTGCACCAATGCCGCCGTAGTTGACCGCATCTTCAGCATTCATGTTGAAGAATGGCGGCTGCAAAATACCTGCTGGGAATACAATTTCATTGCGCACAGGACTGTAATAGGCATTGACTGTTTGCGGCGTCATACCCCAATCTTCCTCATCAACCGGCTTACCGATTTTGCTGAGGTTATCGTTATATTCAAATTCCGCAGAGCGCTTGTAGTTACCCACTAAGTCATCAGCTGCAACAACTAACTCAGAATAGTCGCGCCACTCGCTCGGATAGCCAATGTAAGGTGTGAATTTGCTCAGTTTTTCCTGTGCTTTTTCTTTAGTGGCTGCAGTCATCCACTCCAGATTATCAATCGACTCACCATAGGCTTTAATGAGGTTATCAACCAACTCTTCCATGCGTGCTTTAGCTGCAGGCGGGAAGTATTCAGCAACATACAACTGGCCTAAAACTTCACCTAAAGCGCTATCGGTTGCCGACACACCACGCTTCCACAATGGCTCTTGCTCCGGTGTACCCTGTAGGACTTGGCCATAAAATTCGAAACGGCGATCGTTCATTTCGGTGGTCAAAGCGGACGCATACCGGTTAACAACTTTCAGCGCCATGTAGTGTTTCCACGTATCCACAGAAACGTCATCAAACATATCACCAAAGGCTTCAAAGTAAGATGGTTGACGAACAATTGCTTCGTCTAATGTGGCAAGTCCAGCAGCTTCAGTGAACGCACTAAAGTTAAAGTCACCGAATAGCTCACTCAATTCATCCATCGACTTTTTATTGTAGGTGTTGTCAGCATTTCGACTTTCAACACGGGTCCAATGCGCTTCAGCGATATCCGTTTCAAGCGCCAAGATTGCATCCGCGGCTTCGGCGGCCGATGGATAACCCGCTAATTCGAGAATATCGGCTAAATAATCTTTATATTGCGTCCGAATTTCAACGAACTTTTCATCTTCACTT
>DASSWH010000248.1:0-6924 GCA_035705175.1 Pseudidiomarina sp. | reverse complement strand
CCCGTTGAAGTAGTGAGTGTGATTGCCATTCAACGAGGCACGGTCGATCCTGGGCGTTATGTGATTATGTCCGGAGATATCGATTCACGTGTTTCCGATGTGATGAACTACACCGATGATGCGCCCGGTGCCAATGATAATGCGAGTGGTGTAGCAGGTACCATTGAGGCGGCTCGAGTACTGAGTCAGTACGAATTTGCCGGTAGTATTGTTTATGCGGCGTTGGCTGGTGAGGAACAAGGATTGTTCGGTGGTCGCATTATGGCTGAACAAGCGCAAGCGGATGGCTGGCGTATCAAGGCGGTTTTGAATAATGACATGATCGGCAATATAGAGGGGATCAATGGTGTGGTTAATAACACCACAGCACGTATTTTCGCTGAGGGAACTCGTCAAGATGAAAGCAGCGATGACGTGCGTCGGCGCCGCTTTACCGGAGGCGAAGTTGACTCACCGAGTCGCAATCTAGCTCGATATATCGACTGGATGGCTGACCGGTATATTCCGAACCTCGATACGATGGTGATTTATCGCCTTGACCGGTTTGCGCGTGGCGGACATCATCGGCCATTTAATGATTTAGGTTTCCCTGGTGTCCGAATTATGGAAACCAATGAAAATTATAATCGGCAACATCAAGATATCCGCGTTGAAAATGGGATTGCCTATGGTGATACCATTGACGGTGTAAACTTCGACTATGCGGCTAAATTAACCGCTTTGAATGCGGTATCTTTGGCCAGTATGGCATGGGCTCCAAGTCCACCTGCAGAGGTTGAGATCAGTGGCGCTGTTTCTGCTGATACCACCTTAAAATGGCGTGCAGCGAGTGAAGCCGAACAAGATTATATTGCTGGCTACCGTGTGTACTGGCGTCACACCGATGCACCGAATTGGGAGTTTAGTCGCGATGTCGGTAAGGTCAATCAATATACACTCGAGAACATTGTCATCGATAATTACTTTTTTGGAGTCGCGAGTGTCAGCAAAGATGGCTACGAGAGCCCTGTGGTGTTTCCTGGAGCCGCTGGAGCCTTTGGCGAATAGTCGCAGGTTGTTGGACTCGTGAAGCAAACTCAAGATAGACGGGCCAATCGCTGGTTGGCTCGTTTGACTGAATCGAACCATGTACTGTGGTTCATCTTTATTTTGTCATTATTGGAATCTATTCTGATACCCATCCCCTTGGAGTTGATCCTTATTCCACTCCTGTTGAGTCAACAGCAGCGGCTGTGGGCCATCAGTTCATCTGCACTTGCTGGCTGCTTAGTCGGCGCCACTATCGGTTATCTGATTGGCTATTGGTTTTTTGATGATATTGGACAATGGTTGCTGCAGATTTTCGGCTACGAAAGTGCTTTTGAGTCATTTTCCCAGCGCTTTCATGAACAAGGGTTTGGTTTACTTTTACTGATCGGTATTACCCCCATTCCATTCCAAGTAGGTATGCTCAGTGCTGGCAGTACGGCATACCCTTATCTCTTATTTCTCGCAGCGGCGGTCATCGCTCGTGGTATTCGTTATTACGGTTTGGCTGTGTTGGTGTACGCTTTGGGTGAGCCGCTTTTAGCGTTTTGGCAACGCTATAGCACGCGCGCTGGCTGGTTAGTAGCACTACTAGGTTTGACCGCTATAGGCTGGATCTGGCTCGGTGCATAAGGCGTTACCAGGGCAAGTGGGCAATGACCGACTGTAATCCGTGGATGCCATTAATGTCAGTGGGTAATAGCGGAATATAGTGACGCTGCAGTTCAGCAAATTGGGTTTCAATCTCCCCACGGTAGACGCGTTCTTGGGCGCGTCGTTGAGCAAGAAACTCGCCATCTGCATGTTGCGGCAGATTACGATTAATAAATAAACCGTGAATGGGTAAGCTCTCTTTTCTTAGAGCATTGACAGCTCTGACGGTTTCCAAAATTGGCAGCTTTTCTGGAGTTAGCACGAAAAATAATGCCGTTTGTTCGTGAGCGGTCAATATATGCCGCGTACGATGAAAGAGCCGTTGGCGTTTTAGCAAGGCAGTGGTGATGTCCGCAGCGCGCTGATCAACGTTGGAAAGCTGATGCTCGCGAGCGTCACTGAATGGATTGCTAATATCTTTTCCGGCTTTCGGAGTCAGATGATCGAGTACACCCTGTAACTGTTTTGCTTGTGAATCATGTCGCAACAATCCCTGCGTCCAAGCCGCCATCGCTTCCGGTAGGGTAAGCAGCCGTAGAGTATGCCCCGTGGGTGCAGTATCGAAGATAACCCGGTCATATTGCTGTGGCGCTTCATCAATTAAAGTTGCGATGCGTTCGAGCAAAGCAGCCTCCTGTGCTCCGGGTGATTGTTGTGTTAATCGCATTTGGCGTTCAATTTCAGCAAACATATCCGGCCGTGTGAATTTTTTCATCGACTGCGTTACCCGTTCGATGTGCGCAACAACTTCACGGTCGGGATCAATTTCTAACGCATCCAACCCCGGCATTAGTGTGATGATCGTATCGCCAATAGGTTGAGCAAAGGCATCAGCCAAACTGTGCGCGGGGTCAGTCGAGACGATTAGTACACGTTCGCCAGCCTGCTGACAGCGAAGCGCAAGCGCAGATGCGATTGTGGTTTTACCGACGCCACCTTTACCGCCAATAAACACGACCTTTTGTGTGAACATAGATACTCAACAGTGATTTTGTGGTGAATGACTAACAGCAACGAAAATGGTCCAGCGGCGAGTGCTCTATGCCCATGCGCTGATGCCATTCATGAAAGCGCTCCAGCAGTAATGGCTGGAGCTCTAAGGTGTAATAGGAGGCGGGATTTGGGACCCCCATCAACTCGGAAAATACGAGCAACATAAACAGATCGTCTTCGTCCCGCTTTGCTCGGGCTATCGCAGCGCGATAGGGCGCATTGTAGACCTCGGTTGCATAAGCATTGGCTTGCGCGAACCAACTGCGAATAGCCTTTATGTTCATGCTTGTTCGCGCTCCCGACGTAGTTTAGTGAGTGTAGCAGCGGCTTCCAACGCAATCCAAATGGCAGCGATGAGTACCACCACATCAAGACTAAATAGGAACCAATCTGATTTTTGATAAAAGCCCATCAGTTGGATCAGCAATGCGTAAATGGTCATAACCAATAAGAACAGCAAGGGGACTAAGGTGTAATACATGGGTCGCCCAAATTTGACCAAGATAGTGGTGATGACAAGCAAAGTTAAACCGGCAAGGAGTTGATTCGTGGTACCGAATAATGGCCAGATCAAGAGGCCGCCAGCACCATCAGCACCACCTGCACCAAAGGCCAACAGCAAACAGGATCCGACCGCAAGTAGCGTCGCTGGTGCTGCTTTTTCCATCCACTTAATATTGTAGATGTTGCCCCATTCTTGGAAAATATAGCGTTGTAGTCGAAGTCCGGTGTCCATTGTGGTACCCGCAAACAGAACCGCCATGACGGTTAGTAAGGTTTGCGCAATATCGACGTTGAGCCCAATGCCATTTTGAAGAATATTGGCTCCACCTTGCACAAAGGCAGCAACTCCACCCTGACCAAAACTATGATACACCGCTTGCCAGTCTGCTAACGTTGCAAAACCTGCGGTGGCGGCAATGATGGTCGCGAGCGATAATGACCCTTCACCAATGGCACCGAAATAGCCAACAAAGCGGAGGTCCGTTTCCTTATCCAATTGCTTCGAAGTGGTTCCAGAAGCGACTAATCCGTGGAATCCAGATATAGCCCCGCAAGCAATCGTCACGAATAACAGTGGCATCATCGATGGTGTGCCATCCGGAGTATTATTATTGAATGCAGGCGCAACCAATTCGGGGCCACTAATCAAAACCGCTGAATAGACTAAGATAAGCCCTATAAAGAGTTGTAGCCCGTTAATGTAGTCGCGCGGTTGCAGCAGCATCCAAACCGGTAGTAACGATGCAATTGCAGCATAAAAAAACAACACCAAAATCCATTGCGCGTTGTCAGAAACGCCCATGAACGTTTGCGGCAGTTCAATCGGAACATCTGGACCAACCCAAATAAGCGCATACAGCGCGATGACACCAATAAGAGAAACAGTGCCGAGATTCAGCCATTTACGGAAAATGAATTGACCGATGATGAGTGCGACAAAAATCGCGCCCCATACCGGTACGACTGAGCTTGGGAAGTTAATCAGCAAACCTGAAATTGCGGTTGCAAAAACGGCGTTGACCATCAGTAGAACAAGGAAAATCACAATCATGAACAGAGTTTGTGACCGTTTACCGACGATATCCCCCGTTAGCGCACCAATAGAACGTGCTTTATTCCGATTACTGGCCCAGATGGCACCAGCATCATGAACACCGGCGAAGAAAATGGTCCCAAATACTACCCATAAAAATGCCGGCACCCAACCCCATATCACCGCAATAGCCGGACCAATGATAGGAGCAGCGCCTGCGACTGAGGTAAAGTGATGACCCCAAAGGACATATTTATTCGTTGGAACAAAATCGACGCCGTCGTTGAACTCATGCGCAGGTGTACGGAAATTCGGATCGAGTTTGAAGATTTTTTCGGCTATGAACTTTGAATAAAATACATAGCCGAGAAACATCGCACCTAAACCGAGTAACATCAGCAAAATAGCATTCATGAATGGTATCCTTGTGTGCTGTTACGAGTAAGTTAGAAGTAGACTACAAGCACTCGTATAGTACTGGAGTACAACCTGAATCCCCATTTGACTAAAGTCTAGATCATGAATAGGCGAGATGCCTGATTTTCTTTATACTAAGTGTCTGATCACCATTCACTTTACTGGAATTTGTATGTTCAAACGGTTGTATCAATGGTTTGAGGAGAGGCTTGATCCATTTCCTCCTGTGTCTCTCGAACAACCTCCGCGAGGGCTGGTTCCGTTTTGTCTGCATTTTACCCGAGGTGCTTGGCCTTACATCATTTGCGCTGGATTGCTAATGATGTTGATCGCAATCACCGAAGTTTGGTTGTTTAGCTTTATCGGAAATATTGTCGATTGGCTCGCTGTGCAGTCGCGTGAAACCTTCGTGGCCGATCAAAAATGGGCGCTGATTGGCATGGCAGCGCTCGTACTTATCGCGCTTCCCGTTTTCGTTATTCTGCATTCGTTAGTCACGTTTCAATCGTTACTCGGAAATTATCCGATGCGGATCCGTTGGCTGGTGCACAATTATCTACTGAACCAGTCGATGAGCTTTTATCAAGACGAATTTGCCGGACGTATCGCGACCAAGTTAATGCAAACTGCTTTAGCTGTGCGCGAGGTCGTCATTAAACTCGTCGATGTGCTGAATTACGTCAGTGTCTATTTTATCGGTACCGTTGTTATTGTTGCCTCTGCTGATTGGCGCCTCGCATTACCGCTATTGGTCTGGTTGTGTCTTTATATTTTATTGCTTAGATACTTCGTTCCAAGATTGGGTAGAGTTGCGGAAGCACAAGCCGATGCGCGTTCAGTGATGACCGGGCGCATCGTTGACAGTTATACCAACATCCAAACAGTAAAGCTGTTCTCACATGCGCAGCGTGAGAGTTCCTATGCGAAAGAGGGGATGAGTGAGTTTTTAACCACCGTTCATACCCAAATGCGGTTGGTGACAAAGCTGTATGCGTCACTCTATTTACTCAACTCCTTATTATTATTCGCGGTTGGTTACCTAGCGATTCACCTCTGGCTTGAAGCCGCCATCAGTGTGGGTGCCATCGCTGTTGCATTGAGCTTGGTCCTGCGTCTCTGGGGAATGAGCCAATGGATTATGTGGGAGGTCTCGGCCTTATTTGAGAATATCGGTACCGTACAAGATGGCATGCAGACCGTGTCCGTGCCGCGGCTCATTGAAGATCAACCGAACGCCCAAGATTTACAGGTTACCGCAGGCTCTGTTCAGTTTGATCACGTTAATTTTTTCTATGCTGAAGATAAGCCCGTGCTGAAGAATTTTAACTTAACGATTCAAGCCGGTGAAAAAATTGGATTGGTCGGTCGCTCTGGAGCCGGCAAGTCGACCTTAGTCAATGTATTGTTGCGTTTCTACGATTTGCAAAGCGGAAAAATCTGTATTGATGGACAAGATATTTCCACCATCACCCAAGAAAGTTTGCGGCAAAATATTGGTATGGTGACACAAGACACATCGCTTTTGCATCGCTCCGTTCGTGGGAATATTGCCTATGGTCGACCCGATGCCACCGATACCATGATCGAGGAGGCTGCGCGCCGTGCCGAAGCGGATGTATTTATTCCAGAACTGAGCGATGCCAAGGGGCGGCGTGGATTCGACGCGCATGTAGGTGAACGTGGCGTAAAATTATCGGGTGGTCAACGTCAACGCATCGCAATTGCTCGGGTGATGCTGAAAGACGCGCCAATTCTCATTCTCGACGAAGCGACATCAGCATTAGATTCCGAAGTCGAGGCCGCGATTCAAGAGAATCTTTACCGACTCATGGAGGGTAAAACGGTCATCGCTATCGCGCATCGTCTATCCACTATCGCAGCTATGGATCGCTTAATTGTATTGGATGAAGGACAAATTGTTGAGCAAGGCACGCACGCTGAATTGCTTGAACAAAATGGAATATATGCTCAACTCTGGCAGCATCAATCGGGTGGTTTTCTGACCGACGATTAATTTTTTAAGACAAGATTGGAATAAAGTGTGCTGCTCACTCGTCTCTATACTGCAGCGAGTTTGAACGTCAATCAAGGCAACGGAGAAGAAAGATATGATCCATCAACGTCATTCTGACTTGTTGCCTTTTTTACCTGCAGCACTCAGTTACGCTGGATATTTACTCAAAGATACAGCAGCAGCAGAGGATATTGTGCAGGAAGTGACGATTCACGCGATGCAAACCAATCATTTTCCTGTTGTTGAAGGCGCTATTAAGCCTTGGCTTCTGCGAGTGGTTCGG
>DASSWH010000247.1:0-3165 GCA_035705175.1 Pseudidiomarina sp. | reverse complement strand
ATAAAAGACATGTAGGACAAAGGTGAGTCGCTGCCAGTCGACTTTACCAATAAGTTTATTTACTACGTGGGGCCCGTTGATCCGGTTGGCAACGAAGTAGTAGGACCAGCGGGGCCTACCACCGCGACACGAATGGACAAGTTTACCGATATGATGCTCGATAAGACTGGAATTTTGGGCATGATTGGTAAAGCTGAGCGTGGGCCAGCGACAGTCGAAAGCATTAAGCAGCATAAAGCGGTGTATTTGATGGCTGTTGGTGGTGCTGCTTATTTGGTTGCAAAAGCAATCAAAAAAGCTCGAGTAGTCGCATTTGAGGATTTAGGAATGGAAGCTATCTATGAATTTGAAGTAGAAGATATGCCGGTAACGGTCGCGGTCGATAGCACCGGTGAAAATGCACATGAAACTGGACCGGCTATTTGGCGGGTAAAATTGGCTGAAGCTGATGCTTAGTCTTGAACTCTGGCAATGGCTGATTGGAGCACTGGTTGCGTTTGGTCTTGGTGCCGCTTTGATTTGGTTGATCTGGCAACCACGTTTGCGTGCACAGCAACAAGAAGCGCAGCAACAGCAACAGTTTTTGCAGACTCAGCTGGAACAGAGTCAGCAGTCTGGCATACAGCAACGCGAGCATTATGAAGAGCGTTTATTGCGCTCCGAGCAGTTGTTACACCAAACGCAGCAGCAACGCAGTGATGCGCAGGCTGAATTGGCGGCAGCGCGCTCGAAGTTAGAATCTGCGCTGCAACATGCGGAAGAAAAGCAAAAGCTACTCGAAGCCAGTGAAGAGCGGCTCAAGAAGGAGTTTGAACGGCTAGCGCAACAAATTTTTGAGCAAAAATCTGAACGTCTGCAGATGAATAGCAAGCAGACATTAGAAGCGACACTAGCACCGTTTAAACAGCAACTCGAAACCTTTAAGACACAGGTCACTCAACAATATTCAGATGAGATCAAACAACGGGCAGCACTGGCCGAGCAAGTGAACTCATTGAGAGACCTCAACAAGCAAATGGCATTGGAAGCGGAAGCACTCACCAAAGCATTAAAAGGAGATACCAAAACCCAAGGGAACTGGGGAGAAGTGGTCTTAGAGCGGATTCTCACCCAGTCAGGACTGCGCGAAGGGCACGAGTATGAAACGCAAACGCATCATCGAGATGACGATGGCAAAGCTTTTAAACCGGATGTTGTCGTGCATTTGCCAAATGACAAAGATGTAGTCATTGACGCAAAAGTCTCTTTGGTGGCCTATGAACGCTATTTTAATAGTGACGTTGATGCGGATCGTGATCAGGCATTGAATGAGCATGTAAATTCATTGCGCAATCATATTAAGGGGTTGAGTAAGAAGAATTACCAGCAACTGGATAGTGTCAGAACCCTTGATTATGTGTTGATGTTTATTCCGATTGAACCCGCTTTTTTGTTGGCGGTTGACCGTGACCCAGAACTCATTCGATTGGCGCTTGAGCACAATATTATGCTCGTGAGTCCAACGAATTTATTGGTTGCACTGCGCACGGTAAATAATATCTGGCAATATGAACATCAAAACCAAAATGCGCAACGCATTGCCAATGACGCCGCTAAGCTGTACGACAAGTTTGTTGGTTTCATTGAAGACATGCAGCGAATTGGGAACTCGTTAGATACGGTTCGTAAGCATTACGATGGTGCCATGAATAAACTCTCGGTTGGTCGCGGTAACTTGGTTGGTCGAGTGGAGAATTTTCGTAAGCTAGGTGTGCAATCGAGTAAAAAGCTGGATCAGAAACTACTGGATGACGATAGCGTTGATGCTGACGATACCGATTAAAAAATCCCGGCGACTGCCGGGATTTTTGTTGAAGCCGTTGTTTAGACTTTATGATGCCGCAATCGAACCCCAGAGATCGTATTCGTCCGCGTGTTCAATCAACACACTGACTATATCGCCGGGCTTTACGTTGTGCTCGCCATTTAAATAGACCAACCCATCTATCTCTGGAGCATCTGCATAGCTGCGCCCGATTGCACCCTCGGCATCTACCTCATCAATGAGTACCTCTAAGGTGCGGCCAATTTTAGCTTGCAATCGTTGGGCACTGATCTCCTGCTGAACCTGCATAAAGCGCTCGTAGCGTTCCTGTTTTATCGACTCCGGAACTGGATCAGGTAACTCGTTCGCTTTGGCACCGTCGACGTCTGAGTAGGTAAAGCAGCCGACGCGGTCCAGCTGCGCGTCGCGCAAAAACTGCAACAACTCTTCAAATTCTGCTTCAGTTTCGCCCGGAAAACCGACAATAAAAGTACTGCGAATCGTCAAGTCCGGACAGACTTCGCGCCAGCCGCGAATACGTTCTAAGGTGCGCTCTGCTGAACCTGGACGTTTCATTAACTTCAGAATGCGTTTATTGGCATGCTGCATCGGAATGTCGAGATACGGCAGAATTTTACCCGCTGCCATCAATGGGATCACGTCGTCCACAGAAGGGTAGGGATAAACGTAATGCAAACGAATCCAAATGCCGAGCTCACCGAGTGCTTCACAAAGCTCGAGCATCCGCGTTTTCACCGGTTTCCCATCCCAAAAGCCAAGCTTATGTTTAACATCAACGCCATAGGCGCTGGTATCTTGAGAAATAACTAATAACTCTCGCACCCCAGCGTTCGCCAGTCGTTTCGCTTCATCGAGAACATTACCGATTGGGCGACTTACAAGATCACCGCGCATCGATGGGATAATGCAAAAAGTACAACGGTGATTACAACCCTCAGATATTTTTAAATAAGCGTAATGACGTGGGGTAAGCTTTACGCCGGTATCGGGGACTAAGTTTTCGTACGGAATAGTCGCTGAAGGCTTCGGCACGTACTTGTGGACATGGCCCATGACCTCTTCATAAGCATGAGGTCCGGTAATCGCTAACACGTTTGGATGTACTTCACGAATTTCATCGTCTTTCGCCCCTAAACAGCCCGTTACGATGACTTTACCGTTTTCATGGAGAGCTTCGCCGATAGCATCCAACGATTCCTGTACCGCACTGTCAATGAAACCACAGGTATTTACGATGACCATATCGGCATTGTCATAACTATTTACGATGTCATAACCCTCGGTGCGTAATTGCGTCAAGATACGCTCCGAGTCGACTAAATTTTTGGGACAGCCGAGAC
>DASSWH010000246.1:0-12047 GCA_035705175.1 Pseudidiomarina sp. | reverse complement strand
TCAGTTGTCACGCATCCTGTCTATGACTCTGGATGCACGGTAACGGTTATCGGAGGGTCACAAACTCTTCAGCTGAGGTCGGATGCAAGGCGATAGTGGCATCAAAATCGGCCTTAGTTGCGCCCATTTTCATGGCAACCGCAAAACCTTGCAGAATTTCGTCCATACCTTCGCCGATACCATGCAGACCGATGACGCGTTCTTCGGGACCACAGCAAATCAGCTTAAAGGTGCTGAGTGCGCGATGCGGAGTAATGGCGTTATACATCGCTGCGAATTGCGAGCGATAGACTTTGATTTCTTGGTCATCATGACAGGCACGAGCTTGGTCCTCGGTCATGCCGATCGTCCCAATGGGCGGGTGACTGAACACGATGGTGGGGATCAGCGAAAAATCCATTTTGGCGTCCGCCATAGCTTTATTAAATAAGCGTTCTGCGAGCAATCGACCGGCTTTAATAGCGACTGGCGTGAGCTGTGCAGCACCGGTAATATCGCCAACCGCATAAATGCCTTTGACGTTGGTATTTTGATATTCATCAACCGGGATCAGACCATTCTCACCAACTTCGACGCCGGCTGCCTCAAGGTTGATCTTATCGGTCGCCGGGATTCGGCCAATAGCCCAAATCAGGCAATCAACATCAGTAAACTGTTGTCCATCTTTACACGTGATGGTGAGCAGACCTGCTGAGTCTTTCTCAACTTTTTCGACGTCGCTATGGGTATGCAATTGGTGCCCATCTTGATCCATGCGTTGTAACAAGGCATCAGTAATGTCAGTGTCGAATTGGCGTAAAGGACGGTCGTGACGCACGAGTAAATGGGTATCAGTGCCCAGTGCATGCAATACCCCGGCGATTTCGACGGCAATATAACCCGCGCCCACGACTACAGCTTTCTTGGGCTGCTCTTGCAGGGCAAAAAAACCATCCGAGTCGATACCGAGTTCTGCTCCGGGTAAATCAGGAATGAGCGGTCGACCACCGGTAGCTATGGTGATGTGATCAGCCGTGATCTGTTCGCCGTTGACTTCAACTGTGTTGGCGTCGATAAAGCGAGCGAATCCTTCAATATAGTCCACACCATTACTGGAAAATCCGCGCTGATAGCCACCGTGAATACGCTCAATATAGGCTTCGCGATGCTTGACTAAAGTAGCCCAATCAAACCCATCTTGAGTCAGGTGGAAGCCGTAGGCCTCCGCATACTTCAGTGCTTCTGCAATATGAGCGCCGTACCACATGACTTTTTTCGGGACACAGCCCACGTTGACACAAGTGCCACCCACAGCTTTCGCTTCAATCACTGCCGCTTTCGCACCGCGAATAGCAGCACGGTTTGCCGAGGCGATACCGCCGCTACCAGCACCGATAGAAAGATAGTCGAAATGACGCGTCATGTCGTGTACTCCTGTAATCACTGAATCCGATTGTGGTAAAGTCGGCAATGATCGCCCATTTCGTGACAGCGTGCAATGCAACCCGAGTCAACACTGAGTACAAAGAGTCGATGACACTCATCTATCAAATCAATCGCAGTCGCAAGCGCCGTTCTGTAGCTATTAGAGTAAAGCAGGGCGAAGTGCAGGTCGATGCCCCGTGGTATGTGTCCGAGAGCCGTATTCAGGCTGTGGTTGAACAGAAGCGCGATTGGATTGAAAAGCACCTACACCGACAGCAACAGCAACTGCAAGCGCTAACCCCACGACGTTGGCAAGCGGGCGAACTGATTCGTTGGCTGGGTGAGCCGCTGCTGTTGACGGTGCAAACCGGTAGCAAAGGTCAGTGCGAACGTCACGAACAACAGTTAGTAGTCACTGTTCCTCAGCGCGTGACGCAGCAGAGTGCGTACATTGAGAAACAAGTAAAAGCATGGTTCAAACATCAGGCACTGCAATGGTTAGATGTATTCTTTGCGCAGTGGGGCCACGCTGAGCTGCAGCCCAAAAGTTGGGCACTGGCTGACTTTTCCAGCAAATGGGGACATTGTTCGGTAAAGGGCGAACTCAAATTTACGTGGAAACTGTGGTTAGCCTCTGAATCCGTTGTACGCTCGGTTGTGCTGCATGAACTCGCACATCTGCGCGAGTTCAATCACAGCAAAGCCTTCTGGCAACAGGTAGCGGCTATCGACCCGGACTATCAGGCGTCTGAGCGCTGGCTCAAACTGCACGGCAGCACGACCCTCAATCCCAACTACCTCAATTATTAGTGAATAGTGAATAGTGAACGGTGAACACCAATACGCTAGCTGGCTGGCGCAGGGGCTTTACTTTTCACCGTTCACTTTTCACCTTTATCTATAGGTTATCGGCGAGGAAGTCCACCATCATGGTGCGCAGATGATACGTCGTCCCCTCACCCTCCCGAATTCCATGCGTTCTATTTGGATAAGCAAAGAACTCGAACTGTTTACCATGCTTGACCAGCTCGTTGACAAGTCGTTCGCTGCCTTGAAAATGAACATTGTCATCAGCGGTACCGTGCACCAGCAGCAAGTCACCCTGCAAGTTCTCAGCATGAGTGATGGCTGACGTCTCACGATAGCTGTCGGCATCCTCAGGGAGTAGTCCTGAATATCGCTCTTGGTAAATCGTGTCGTAAAGCGTGAGATCGGGTACTGGTGCTAAGGCCATCCCGACATGGAATGATTCTGGGTAGCGGAATAATGCGTTCAAGGTTTGCGAGCCGCCACCGCTATGTCCCCAAATACCAACGCGATCGGCATCAATGAATGACCAGCGCTTGAGCATCGCTTGGAGCGCATCATGCTGATCTCGCACCGTTACAATACCCAACTGTTTATAAATCGAGCGACGCCAATCATAGCCTCGCGGTGAGCGAGTGCCACGGTTATCAACGGACGCAACCAAGTAACCTTGCTGAGTGAGGTATTGATGGAACATAAAGCGTTCGCCACCCCAGCTATTGCTGACAGTCTGCCCCCATGGCTCGCCGTAGACATAAAATAAAATCGGGTACTGCTTGGCGGGATCAAAATCGGCGGGTTTCATCAGAAAGCCATCGAGCTCGAGACCATCTTGCGCAGTGACTTGGAAAAACTCGAACTGCGCTTGATCAAGAGCATCAAAGTTTGCTTGTACCTCCGCATTGTCTTTGATGATTCGAATCGATTGATGGTTTGGTAATGTAATCATATCCACGACTGGCACTTGCTCGACAGCTGAGTAGGTATGCACCGCATAAGCAGCATCGGCAGACAATTGATAGCTATGCGTACCTGGCTGATTTGGGGTTAAGCGTTCAAGCTTGCCGCTACCATCAAGACTGGCGCGGAATAGATAGCGTTCAAGTGGCGTATCGGGAGAGGCGATGAAGTAAACCCAACCCTGATCTTCGTTGATTTGCAACACATCAATCACATCCCAATTGCCACGAGTAATCGCTGTGATACGACCGTTATCCGGCTGCACTCGATACAGATGACGCCAACCACTACGTTCGCTCAGCCACGTAAACGCAGCACCCGAGTTGATAAACTTCGGATCATCGACGTATTCCGCCCAACTTTCTGTTGTTTCGCGAATAACTTCACGAACGCTGCCGCTGTCAGCATCTGCGATAAACGCGACATTTACAGCCTGAGAACGGGTCAATTGTTGAATCAATAATTGCTCGCTATTACCGGCCCATTGCATCCGTACTAAATAGTGTTGGCGCGGATCACCGGGAACCTTCATCCACGTGGTCGTGCCACCAATCGCCGGGATAACACCAATTCGCATAGCCGCATTGGTTTGCCCGACTTTGGGGTACGGAAATTGCTTGAGAGTTGGATACAAAGTATCGGTATTGTTGATCATGGTGAAGAGAGGTGTACCCTCGGTATCCAATTGCCAGTAGGCAATCGACTGACCATCTGGTGACCAACGAAAACCATCGCGAAGGAAAAACTCTTCTTCATTGACCCAGTCAAAGGTGCCATTGACGATCGTATCGTTACCGTCTGTCGTGATTTGAGTGATTCGCGATGTCGCAAGATCTTCGACATAAATGTTGTTCTTCATGACGTAGGCAACGCGGTCACCTTGCGGATCAAACTTCGCAAATTGCAAAGTCGAAGCCTCAGCACTACCACCAAGTTTTTGCAGACGCTTGCTCGCCAGGTCGAACACCCAGTAGTCGCCTAATGTATGAGTCCGCCATGAACGCTTTGTGTTGGTGAAAATAAGAATTTTTTCACCGTCGTCTGACCATGAATAATCCGCCACATCCAATGGTGCCTCATTTGCGGTGGGCCGTAATTGGTCTGCTGTGATCAAAACTGTGCGTTGTTGCGTTTCAGGATGGTAACGAACCAGATCATTACCAACGCCCGCCTTGGCTGGTTCAAGCGTGGTGTAACCACTGCCGTCGGCGAGCCAACGTGTTGGCGGTACGCCGCCGGCGCTAAAGTCTTGTGTTTGATAGAGACGTTCCAGTGTCAGCGCTGGTTCTGCTTCTGCAGTCTTGACTGGTGCCGGCTCTGAAGCGGTTGGCAATGTGCTACAACCGGCCAGCAATGTGCTACAACCGGCCAGAATAAATAGCGTAGCTGCGCTCGATAAGGCGAGTTTGGTGTAAGATAGTGGCGTCGACATGTATCCGTTTCCTTGAACTGGAGTTGATATCTGAGGTGCGAGCCCTCAGATCCATCTGCATTAGCGCAAAATCAGTTCATGCATTATTCAAGAGGATGTCCAATGAGTCAAAACCCTTTGCTCAATGATTACCACTTACCGCCGTTCAAGGCGATTCGGCCTGAACATATCAAGCCCGCTATCGAGGCACGAATTGACGCGTGTAAGCAGGTCATTGAGGAGGTTGTGGCAACCCCCACGCCAACGTGGCAAACGGTCATGTCACCGCTGGAGCAAGTGGATGATTTGCTGGAACGCAGTTGGTCACCGGTATCGCATTTAAATGCGGTTGTGAGTTCGCCGGAACTCCGCGAGGCCCATGATGCTTGTTTACCATTGCTGTCTGATTATGGCACGTTTGTCGGTCAGCATGAGGGGCTGTATCAAACGATCCGAGCATTGCGAGACCAAGACACTTTCGCCGAGTTATCGGAAGCTCAGCAGAAGGTTATCATTGATACGTTACGTGATTTCGAGCTCAGTGGTGTAGCGCTCCCGCAAGCGCAAAAACAGCGCTATGCAGAAATTTCATCGCGACTCGCGGATTTATCATCGCAGTTCAGCAACAACGTTTTGGATGCAACCGACGGCTGGCATTATCTAGTGACTGATGCGTCACAGTTGGCCGGGCTGCCAGAGAGTGCTATCGAATCCGCTGCGGCGTTGGCGCGTGAGCACGACCAACAAGGGTGGCGCTTCGGATTAGACGTCCCCAGCTACTTACCTGTCATGATGTACGCTGATCACCAACCTCTGCGTGAGACCATGTATGTTGCGTTTACGACGCGCGCGTCAGAGCAGGGTCCGCAAGCTGGGCAATTTGATAACTCAGAAATCATGGCGGAGACATTGGCGTTGCGTCACGAGCTCGCGGTACTGCTGGGATTTGGAAATTATGCCGAGCTTTCACTGGCTACGAAAATGGCTGAATCTCCTCAACAAGTCGAGGATTTTCTTACCGACTTGGCTGCTAAGTCATTGCCGCAGGCGCATCGTGATTATCAAGATGTGCTTGATTTTGCTCGTGAGCAGTTTGGTGTCGAGACCATCGAAGCCTGGGATGTCGCGTATTACAGTGAAAAGCTTAAGCAGCAACAATATGCCATTTCTGATGAGCAGTTGCGGCCGTATTTCCCTGAAGACCAAGTGATCAAAGGGTTATTCCATGTTGTCGAGTCACTTTTTAGTGTCCGCATTACGGAGCAGCCACGTGACGATACATGGCATCAAAATGTTCGTTACTTTGTGATTTCTGATCGCGATGGTTCGCCGCGCGGCTCTTTTTTCCTCGATTTATATGCGCGATCAGGAAAGCGTGGTGGAGCTTGGATGGCCGAGTGCGCGGTACGTCGCATCACGGCAACGGATCAGGTGCAATTACCGGTAGCCTATTTAACGTGTAACTTTAACAAACCAGTGGGTGGCAAGCCTGCGCTATTCACGCATGACGAAGTGTTGACCTTATTCCATGAGTTCGGACATGGTTTACATCACATGTTAACTCGCGTGGATGTAGCTGGAGTATCTGGAATAAATGGTGTGGCTTGGGATGCAGTGGAATTACCATCGCAGTTTCTCGAGAATTGGTGTTGGGAGCCTGACGCACTCAAATTCATCTCAGGTCACTATGAGACTGGGGAGCCCTTACCGCAAGAGCTCCTGAAGAACATGCTGGCAGCGCGAAATTTTCAATCTGCCATGCAGATGGTTCGTCAGTTAGAGTTCAGTTTATTTGATTTGCGCATCCATCGTGACTTTGATCCGAATCAAGGAGGTCAGCAAATTCAACTGATCTTGGATCAGACTCGGGCTGAAGTCGCCGTACGGAAGCCTCCTGAATATAATCGCTTTCAGCATGGCTTTGGACACATTTTTGCCGGCGGATATGCGGCAGGCTACTACAGCTATAAGTGGGCGGAGGTGTTGTCGGCAGATGCGTTTGCTCGTTTTGAAGAAGAAGGTATTTTCAACGCCGAGACCGGTCGCGATTTTCTTGAAGCTATTTTAGAGCGCGGTGGTTCAAAAGATGCGATGGAATTATTTAAAGCATTTCGCGGGCGTGAACCTCAGGTCGATGCATTGTTGCGACACTCTGGAATTGGTGCTCATTAAAACCTGATTGGGTGTTGCCTAGTTTGGCAGCACCCAGTTCACGATCAACAGCAAACTCACTACAAACAAGACAATAAAGATAATACCAACAGTGATATATATCGCGGGATTTCCATTCGCGAAGTCACGTTGGCGATTTTGTTCGGTTTGCACACCAAAGAGTGCAGCGAGCACACTCATCAGAATACTGAGAGGACCAGGCTTACTCATTCAGCACTTGCTCATTAAGAACTAGCGGACTTTTTTCGGGGTAAAGTCGCGTTTGGTATCGGAACTACCAAACAACAGTTCGAATAAATCGAGAAAATGGAATTGTGTAGAACGGCTTTGCCCTGAGAACCAACTTTTCCAAGTCACTTCTTTTTCGAGCGCCGTACATTCTTCGTAGGCTTGTTTCTGCTCGGTATTTTTCAATAAATCATCACATTGCTGCGTCACGTTATTAGCGCGAGCTTGCCACGACGGAGACAGCATTGAGCCCAACAGGACCATGCCGCAAACCACCACAATTGACGCAAAACGTGAAGTCATGAAATCTACCTTGTTTAAATATTGTTCATAATGTAGCAGGCAAATACCTCTTTTGCCAAGTATCTTGGCGTATTTTTTTGACTGTCAAGCGCGCTATCCTCTGGTACACTATGGCGGAAATTTTAACCGAGTGTGCCCATGTCTACGTCCAATAGCATCGAGGCAAGCAAGAGGAAACCGTCGTGACTGACTATTTGATCGCGCCTTCCATTCTATCTGCAGATTTCGCTCGCCTTGGGGCAGAAGTGGATGCAGTGTTGGAAGCTGGTGCAGATGTCGTACATTTTGATGTCATGGATAATCATTTTGTGCCCAACCTCACGATTGGCCCCATGGTTTGTTCTGCACTCAGAAAGTATGGCGTCACTGCGCCAATCGATGTGCACTTAATGGTGCAACCCGTCGATAGAATTATTGGGGATTTCGCGGAAGCAGGTGCTTCTATTATCACGTTTCACCCAGAAGCCTCGACGCATATTGATCGCTCTCTCGAATTAATTCGCGCCGCCGGCTGTCAGGCCGGACTCGTATTCAATCCTGCAACGCCTCTGCATTACCTTGACTATGTCATGGATAAAGTGGATGTCATTTTGTTGATGTCAGTGAACCCAGGTTTTGGTGGACAGCAGTTCATCCCAACAACACTTGATAAACTGAGCTCAGCACGTCAACGGATTACCGCAAGCGGGCGGCCGATTCGATTGGAAATTGATGGCGGTATTAAGGTCGAAAATATCGCTGCAGTGGCTGCTGCTGGCGCGGACATGTTTGTCGCCGGCTCCGCTATTTTTAATCAGCCAGATTATCGCGCCGTCATTGACGCGATGCGCGCCGAACTTGCTACCGTAAAAAAATCATCGAATTAAATTTTCATTCAGGAAGTCAATCATGTCTAAACCCGTTGTTCTTAGTGGCTGTCAGCCATCCGGTCAATTGTCTATCGGTAACTATATCGGTGCGCTACGCCAATGGGTGAAGATGCAAAGCAGCCATGACTGCTTGTTCATGTTGGTCGATTTGCATGCGATAACCGTGCGCCAAGAGCCTGAGCAATTGCGGAATGCCACGCTAGACGGACTCGCCTTGTATATGGCCTGTGGTCTTGATCCTGAGCGCAGTACTATTTTTGTACAATCCCATGTTCCACAACATGCCGAGCTCGCATGGGTTTTGAATTGTTATACCCAAATGGGTGAACTCAACCGAATGACGCAATTCAAAGACAAATCCGATCGCCATGCTCACAACGTCAATGCTGGCTTGTTTACGTATCCAGCACTGATGGCTGCAGATATATTGCTGTATCAAGCCAACGAAGTTCCGGTCGGGAATGATCAGAAACAGCATCTTGAATTGACGCGCGATGTCGCGACTCGATTTAACAATCTTTATGGTGATATTTTTACCGTGCCAGAACCATTTATTCCTGAAGTCGGCGCACGTGTCATGAGTCTGCAAGATCCCACTAAAAAAATGTCGAAGTCTGATGACAATGAAAATAACTATATTGGTTTGTTAGAAGATCCAAAGAAAATCACCAAAAAACTGAAACGTGCTGTTACGGACTCCGATGAGCAAGCGCGTATTTTCTTCGATACAGAGACCAAGCCTGGTGTCTCTAATTTATTATCGATACTATCCGCTGCCACTGGTACCTCGATTGCGGACTTAGTACCGCAGTATGAAGATAAGATGTATGGACATTTGAAGACTGATACCGCCGCAGCCGTGGTTGCTATGTTGGAACCTATTCAACAGCGTTATCAAGATTATCGCAATAACTTGGATTACCTGCAGCAGGTTATGGGCAAAGGTGCCGACGCGGCATCTGAGCGGGCGGCAGGAACCTTGCGTCAAGTTTATGATGCGGTAGGTTTTGTGCCTCGACCGTAAGACGTTGAGAACACTCAACTAAGTGTTCGCTTCGTAAAATTCTTTGTGCTAGTTTTATTATACATATTGTTATATAACCACGTAATTCAATCGTGAAGGTTTGATGAATGAGTGATTCGGATTCGAGCATGACGGAAAACCGTCGGTTAGCAGCTTTACGCGCGACCCAACTGCTCGATACACCCAACGAAGCGCGGTTTGATCGCTGGGTTCAATTAGCGCGCACAACATTTGATGTCCCTATAGCGCTGATTTCATTCGTCGACGCTGATCGGCAGTGGTTCAAAGCGAGCAGTGGGCTGGAGCAAAAAGAGACGCCCCGCAGTCTTTCGTTTTGCAGTTATGCAATTCAAGAGCGCGGTATTATGGTGGTTGAAGATGCCACTCAAGATGCTCGTTTTAGTACCAATCCACAGGTACTGCATGAACCTAGCATCAGGTTTTATGCCGGCGCACCGTTACAGACACCAAACGGAGAGCAAGTCGGCACTCTCTGTATTATTGATACCAAACCACGACAACTCTCCGAAACGCAACGGACAACACTGCGAGCGTTAGGAGATGCGGTACAAGCTGAGATGAATTTGCATGCATATCAAAGTGCAGCGGAAGATCTAGTGCATCAGCAAACCGAGACCAGTGTTACCAATAAGCGCTTATTAGAGCGCGAACAACGACTGACCACTATTTATGACTTAGCTCCAGTAGGCATCTCAATTTGTGATTCGGAAGGTCGGTTAGTCGAGGCGAATCACGCGGCCGAAGCCATTTTGAATCAAAATATTGAAGTGCTCAGCCATCGCCAAATTGACGATCCAGATTGGCGGATTTTCGATGAGCGCGGGTTTATTCTGCCGCCGCAAGATTTTGCATCGTCGCGCGCCTTACGAGAACAGCGTCCGGTCACCAATCAAATTATGAAATTAGAGCAAGGGGCATATTCGGTTTGGTTATCGGTGAGTGCATCGCCGTTGCCAGATGGCGGTGCCATTATTGTTTACTCCGATATCTCTGATTTGAAACAGCAACAAGATCGTATCCGGTATCTCGCCGCGCATGACCAATTAACAGGTCTCTGTAATCGATCCGAGTTTATGCATGAGCTGGATGGGCGTATTGCAGTGGCGCGAAATACTGATCAGACCTTGTCGGTTATCACATTCGATATCAATCACTTTAAAGAAATCAATGAATCAGCCGGTCATACCATTGGTGATCAGCTCTTACTTGAGGTCGCAAAGCGGTTACAACGTCACGTGCGCAGTCGTGACCTGATTGCGCGGATAGGCGGTGATGAATTCGCTATTATTACTTTTCATCATGAGGCCGAAATTGAGGCGTTGATTGAACGGTTATTGGCTCAATTGAGCCAAGCGTATGAGATTCAATCAGCGGAATTTCGGATCGGTATCAGTGCCGGTGTAGCAACCTTGCCGCGCCATTCGGACAGTGCGGATGTACTGCTAAGGCGCGCTGACATGGCGATGTTCCATGCAAAGACCATGGATCTGCCTTACTGTCGTTATCACGATGCTTTGAACAACTTCTATTTACGCCGCATTGCATTGGTTGAAGGGCTTGAATACGCCATTCGGACTTCCGCCTTGCGCCCTTATTTGCAGCCGCAAGTGAATATTGAAACCGGTGAACTAGTGGGGGCCGAAGTGCTGTTGCGCTGGCAGGATCCTGACTTTGGCTGGGTGAGTCCAGGCGAGTTCATACCATTGGCAGAAGAACGCGGCCTCATTTGTCGGATTACACAATACGTGATTCGGAATGTGCTTCAGCAACTGCAAACTTGGCGCGAGCAGGGTATCGAAATGCGCGGTCGTGTCAGTATCAACATCTCGATTCGCGATCTCGAGCAGCCGCAGTTTGTTGAAGAACTTTTAGAACAAGTGAAAACATCAGGGTGTCATCCGAAGCAGTTGGAGCTTGAAATTACGGAAACTGCATTCATGCGTGATCCAGAAGTTGCGTTGGCAACGCTGACGAAATTGCATGAAGCCGGATTTTCATTAGCTATTGATGATTTTGGTATTGGTCATTCGGTATTGAACTATCTGAAGCAGATTCAAGCCGACCTGTTGAAGATTGATATTAGTTTCACGCGCGAGCTGCTCACGAGTGCGGCGGATAAAGCGATTATTCAGACCATTATTGCTACGGCGAATATATTTGGCATGAAAACCCTAGCCGAAGGTGTCGAATCAGCGGAACAAGCTCAGGAGTTGCGTCTTCTCGGTTGTGATTTTGCGCAAGGTTATTGGTACGGTGAGCCCCAACCGATTGCTGAATTTGAAAGCAATTGGTTGCTATCGGGTCGTGCTGCTGATCAAGAAACGTCGAACGCTTAAGCTTGGCGCGTATAGATCTTTCAATGCTAGGATGCGGCATCTGTGGTCGATTAAGTAGAGTAAAACGATGCTGTTGATGATCGACAATTACGACTCATTCACACACAACGTCGTGCGCTATTTCCGTGAACTCAAAGCGGAAGTCAAAGTTGTTCGCAACGATGAACTGACGTTAACTGAAATAGAACAGCTTCCGCTCAGCGGAATCGTCATTTCACCGGGTCCTTGTACGCCCAATGAAGCCGGTATTTCACTCGCCGCCATTGAGCACTTTGCTGGGAAACTACCTATTCTTGGCGTGTGCCTTGGGCATCAAGCTATTGGCCAAGTTTTTGGCGCCCAAGTGGTGCGAGCAAACGCAGTCATGCACGGCAAAACGTCGAGTGTCGAGCACACTCAAGCAGGCTTGTTTCACAATCTACCGAATCCGTTCACCGTGGCCCGCTACCACTCGCTGCTGTTAGCCAGCGATAGTATTCCTGACACCTTGGTCGTTGACGCTTGGACGACTA
>DASSWH010000245.1:0-16762 GCA_035705175.1 Pseudidiomarina sp. | reverse complement strand
CATCTATCAATATATTCTCTCAAATTGGACTGGTTATGTTGATCGGGTTGATTGCGAAGAACTCGATATTACTGGTCGAATTTGCGGATCAATTACGTGATCAAGGGAAGTCAGTGCGTGAAGCTGTCGAGCAAGCTGCTCAAATTCGTTTGCGACCTATTATGATGACGTTAATATCGACCTTACTGGGCTCGGTGCCACTCATTATCTCAATTGGCGCAGGGGCTGAAGCTCGTAACTCGATCGGCTGGGTCGTATTTGGTGGATTGGCCTTTGCGATTCTATTTACCTTGTACCTAGCACCTGTACTTTATTTAGCGCTCGCTCGATTCACGAAGCCAAGAGCTGATGAATCACAACGATTAGAGCGCGAGATGGAATCAGCTACTGAGTTTCCAGATTGATCGGTAGCGATAGGACTGGGCATATGCTTCCTAACAATAACGTTAAAACGCCAGCAATTGCTGGCGTTTTTATTGCTGCGGTAACGCTGCAAATGGCTGCTATGCAAAATTTTGTCGAAGCGTATTCAAAATCACCAGAGCAATAAATTTAATTTCTGGCGTATCTGAACCCGTTAAATGAAGCAGATTTTACGTATCGACGTGACGAAAAGGCCATCAGATGTGAGCAATCACTGTAGTTGGATTCTCCTATAATTATATGATTTAACATAATATACATTATGCGCAATCATCTAGAATCGTTGTAACGGCCATAAAAAAGCCCCGCAGCAACTCTCAATTGCTCGGGGCCATGGCCACCTTGAGTTATAACGATGCAGGTGGCGTATTTGATTCTATCGAATCTATGTCACTTGCTCCATACCGGAGCATTTAACATGGAAAAATTTTCCTCTCGTAGTGTGTTAAACAAGTCGTCTTGGGTTCTCACGCATGGGTGCTTTTCCCTTGCGTGATCTTTTCATTCAATACTATAACGGTGATTTTAGGACGGCATTTACTCATGCCTTTGGTTTCGACTTTAATCGCGCTGCTGCGCATTTTGGTGTCACGAAGCGTACAGTTCTTAACTGGTATGATGCTAATCGAGCCCCGCGATATATTGTTGTTCATGTCATTCTTGTTGCTCGTGGCTATCTCCCTGACTATTTCCCTTTCAATGAATGGCACATTGTAGGTACTGATATTCACACGCCCTACGGCGTTATTTCGGCTTTTGAAGTCGAATTCACAAAACGCTACTTCTGGCTAGCCCGTGAAAGCACACGTCAACTTAAATCTCACCGAAACTTAAACACCAATCTAACTGACACCATAGAGCGCATTCTTAATGAGTTTTCGCGCTTGGATGTCCAATACAAACTCGCCAAGTGAGGTTCCCATGATTCCTACTCGTGAAGAATTAAACGAAAAGTTCGGCTTCTTTCTTGATGATGATAGTTATGCTGCGTTAACAACGGCTTCACCACATTTCAGAGCTAATCTTTTACGTGATGATATAGCGGTTCTCTGCTGTGACAGTACATTCGAAGAGTATCTGCGCCCAAGTAGCATCGTTTACGTGAAGAAACTTCTTATGTTTTATATTGAACTCTTGAATATTCAGGAGCAGGCATTGCTTCAATTGAAACCACCTTCCGACAAACCAGATAAACCCATTCCGCTTCACTTAATTCGTGACAATACCAGGTCTTCATTTGGTGATAATTAGTGTTTTTTGTGGTGTGTGTGCGGCAAGGAGACACAATTTGGGGCTGCTTGACGCACACAAGTGTTTTAATCTGGGGGTAAAGGGGGTCAGCCCCCTTTGCTAAGCAAATGCGGTGGTGGTTTTATCTCGATTGTTTTGTGCCCTCATTCGTTGGTCTGAAACTCCTCACTTCTGCACACTCTTGCCAAGCTGCTTTTTGGTTTTGGTTTTAAGTTCCAAATTCAACGCGAAGCGAAAAAAGTGCATGTAACACTGCACATTTGTAACATTATGATACATCGGAACACTTCAAACCCTCTCTTTCACTCCCTCTACTTCCTCAAAAATCAGACCTGATTTTTGAGTACCGCACACACAATTAAGCACGCTCGATGGTGCAAAATTGATTGCCAATTCATAACTTCATTCTGCTGTTCTTGGTTGAAAAAAGATTTTGAAGGGAGTTTTCGAGGTTTTTTTGTGAAAAAAATATTTATACATTGAGGTTTTAGCGGCTGTTCAGGCCGCATAAAACCGTTGCCAAAACTTGCCTATTTGATGAAGTTGTATAGTTTTGAAATACCCTCTCCGATTGTAACTTGTATACATTATGCGTAATCAAGTAATAGCGTTAATCTCCGGAATTGGCGCTGTTGAGATCCCAGTTATAGTCGTTGAAGCGTATTGCTATGTCTCTCGATGCAGACAATGCTTGTGCGAGTGCCCGATTTTGCATGTATCGCGCTGCTACATCGGTTAATGATGAATAGGATTTATCTTTTAGGAAGTCGTCGCCGTACCATTTAAAAATCGATGACAAATACAAGGTGTTTGTAGATGCATCAAAGCGGTTATTGTTTGCGTCATTGAGGAACACGGTCATTTGACCTTCTAGCTGACTATCCAATTGGTCTGCTGTGTAAGCTGTGTTGAGTAATGGCGGACAACTGACAGCTGCGCACACCAAAGCAGCATGAATCCTCGGCTCTGCGTAATTCGAACGAATCAACTCATGCTCAAGCCAATCGAGCGTGCGACGTTCACCGAATAACGTGAAAAACTCACGCTCCCAAGGACTTGTGAGCCAGGTACCAAGATCACGTATTGACTCTGCTTCACCTGCAGCGAATTCATTGTAACGGCTACGAATAAGCTCGAGCGTGAACGCATTATAGGCATTGATGAGGAAACTCAGCTGTTCGGCTTGGCTCCATGTCTCAAAAGTTGTTGCCTCGACAGCAGTGAGCTGCACTAAATAATCCTGTAATGCCTCGGGATTAGCGGCCAGTTGTTGATAATTGACTCGTGTCCAAGCGCCCCGTTGCTTCACGACTACGTAATCAGCAAGGACTTGGGCCCACCGTTTATGTTGATGATCAAACGATTCGGCTGCAGTTGCACTGGCAGGAAAAAGAACCCATAAAATGGACAGAAAAAAGGCGAAAACTATGTGATTTATGCCATATTTATTCATGCTATTTTATCAACCCGTGTAAACTGATTCGCAATTTGTTCTGTTAATAACCGCACCCTTAATGGACTTGTTTGTCTTTGCGAAAAAATTCGCAGTCCAAAAATTGCGGCCTGTAATTGTTGTGCCAAAAACCGTGGATCGGCATCTTTTTCAAGCTCATTTTGCTGCATGGCAGCCATAAAAACTTCGCAGAATAGGTTCTCCATCGCGGCTAAATAAGCATCAGCCCGTGCGCTCAGTTGTGGTTCTGTCGTCGCTAACTCGAGCATTGTCTTAACCAGCATACAAGCGCGCTCAGCAGGTTCACGTTCACCTAAATTAGCCAGTGAATACAGATATTCACGAAGCCCTTGCATAGCACTGGGGTGATTGAGTAGTTTTTGTCGCAGCATGGCTAAAGACTGCTCAGCATAATGGGATAGAACTTCATCAAAGAGCCCTGCTTTACTTCCAAAAGCCGCATAAATGCTACCCGGCCGCATACTTAACGCCGTTTCTAGGTCTTTTAACGAGGTTGCATGATAGCCGCGCTGCCAGAAGACTTCCTGAGCTCTCGCGACTGCCTCTGTGCGGATAAATTTGGCTGGTCTGGGCATACAATGCGTTCCCTTTCTTGAATGATCGCTCAATTAAGTCTACAGTCACCACTGTAATTGAGCAAACGCTCAATAAATTTATTAAAACTACTGGAAGAATCATATGACGACCCCTTGCTCATCTTTAGATGCTTATTTGCCGCGTATTCGCTGGTCTCTCTTATTGATGCGTATGGGCGTATTCATTGTGATGTTGGTGTGGACCCTTGATAAGTTCGTCAACCCAGCTCACTCTGCAGCAGTATTTGAGACTTTTTATTTCATTCCTGGGCTTGAAGGCAACGTATTCATTGTCCTAGGAGTTCTGCAACTAGCGTTGGTGCTAGCGTTCGTGAGTGGACTGTGGAAGCGTGCTACTTACGGCTTAATCGCGATATTGCATGGTGTGTCGACTCTCTCGCCACTGCCGTTATATTTTGATGCATTTAACAATCTACTGTTTTTTGCTGCATGGCCAATGTGGGCAGCCTGCATCGCGTTGTATCTGTTGCGGGATCTTGATACCCAATGGACACTTAAAAAGCTTAAAGCCAGCTAATAGCTGGCAATAAGCATCACTACAACACCAAGTGCGAAACCGATGCTGAGCGCGATCAAAAATTTAATATTCTGGTCGCGCATCTGTGCCGGTTTGAGTTCACCGGGCTGTAACCTTGGTACCACCAATAGCTCTTCGCGTTCGACTTCAAAAACAGCGCAGAGTGCTGCAACGGTTTCATTCGCGGCATTGCCGTCTTTTTCGACGCGCTGAATGGTGCGTAAACTGACTGCACAGGCTTCAGCGAGATGTTGTTGAGTCCACCCTTTTTGTGCGCGTAAATAGCGTACTTGTTCAGCTTGAATATCCACATTAGGCTCCTATGAAGAGCTCAATAATGGCTTTCGCAAATACGTAGCCAAATACCGCACCAGCTAAGAAGAAAATCACGAACGTTTTCCAGCTTAACTTTGAACTACCAACGGCCATCGCATTTTCGGTTTCTTCAATGAGCACATCATCAGCATAAAACCGACAAACAATGCGCCCCTGCCAAATACTGGTCACGTGAAATTCAACCCGATAGTTAACGCCATCGATGTTGAATTCTTGGCTACTGACGAAGCGCCAAGAAACCTTCGTGGATACTTTGGTATCATCGACATATATAGTTTCACGACCGCTGACGCCAGAAGCATGTGCAGCGATATGATGGCCATTATGGTGGCAATAGAACCAGAAGCCCTGACGTAAAGCGTTCATCATACTGACACTTTTAGAATCGATACTTTTACTGGGTGACATAATTGTTCCTTACTTGAGTATGGTTTGTATAAATGAGTTGGGTAACTCGTTGTCAGGACCTACTCTAGTCTCAATTTTTAACATGCTGTGACGACAGTTTACCGTCTGTCATAGAAAATGTCGCAACTGTCATGTACCTGTCGTGTCTTTTCACACAACACGTGGTCTGACAGAAACATGACAAATGCGACATTACAGGCGACAGGCGGTAAACTGTCGTCACTTCATCACCCGGCTCAACCTAATATAAGCGCTGACGGTGAGTCAGTCGATTCACTGCGAAAACAATAGTGTTGTAACAGTCAATAAGGAAACAGTTATGTCAGTCAGCAAAACTACTCATCGCAAAACTCTACGGACCTTTTGTAACGCCGCTCTGCTGAGCACGTTATTGAGTCCTCTTGCGCTGTTCTCATTAGCAAGCCAAGCATCGTTACTCTATAAGATTGAGGGAAATAACCTCGAACAGCCTTCGTATGTATTTGGAACTATGCATGTATTGTGTCAGCAGGACTTTAAAACCAGTGATTCGCTGCTCCAAGCGTTCGCCGACTCTGAGCAAGTGGTCATGGAACTTAATTTGAGTGACTCCAGCGTCGCACAAAAGATGAACCAGATGGTCATGAATCCTGAAGGTCCTTATCTTGATCAGTATTTATCACCAGAGCAGCTCGCGACTTTAGGTGATTTCGTTCAAGCAGAAGCAGGTGTGGAGCTTACGCAAATAGCGGCGATGCGCCCTTTTGTAATATCGAGCATGCTGGTTACTCAGCAATTAGATTGTGCACAAACCGCCTCTTATGAGTTATTTCTCACCATGCAAGCCGTATCGAACCAAAAGCCAATCATTGGTTTGGAAACGGTTGAGTATCAGTTTGGTATTTTTGATCAAATTCCATTACGTGAACAAACGCAATGGTTGTGGGAGATGGCAGAAGATCCTGAAAAATCAAAGAATCTGCTGGTTAAGCTAAAAGACACTTATTTAGCAGAAGACGCCGAGCAATTGCATCAGTTGATCGTCGATCAACCTGAATATGAAGAGTATACGGATATGTTGCTTTACCAGCGTAATGAAAACTGGATTGACCAATTGGAAACGGAATTTCAATCAGCACCAACATTTGTTGCCGTTGGTGCGGGTCACTTAGGTGGTGAACGTGGCGTTTTGCAGTTGCTGCGCGATGCCGGTTACTCAGTCACAATGGTCGAATAATGACGATCGAGTGTTAAAGAAAGCTATTCTGTCGTTTCTAACAACGGCAGAATAGCGTCTTCATTTCCATCAATAGGCTCGACGACGCGAAGACCAAGTAATTTCGCAATCAATGGATACACGTCGATAGTCCGCAGCCGCTCAATTTTTCGGTCTGGAGAAAATGCCGGACCCACCGCAATAAATGCTGCATCCATCTCAACGATTCCCGTATACCCATGGGTTCCGCTCACTCGACCAGGTTTGATCTCGCGTCCCGAAAAAGTCACGGGCGGACGAGCGTCGATAATCAGATCACCAGAACGACTCGACTCTTGGTAGCCTGCCCGATTCATTGCATCAATAGTATTAATGTCGACCGCCAGTTCGAGCGAATCGAGTTGTTGTTTTAGTTCACTCAGTTGCGCTTTGGCCGCATCATTTTTGGCGTAATACATCACTCGAGTACTATTATGAACGCGCTCAAAGCCGTCCGGCAACGGTAAAGTATCAACATGAATTGCGTCGTCAGAACGAGTTTCTAGCATGCCGTGATCAGCAACCAAAATGATATTCGCTTCAAGCTCAAGGCGCGCTAGTTCATCGACCAGTTGCCCAATCAACCCATCAATATAGTGAACAGCTGCGCGTGTACCCGCACCATTCGGACCGTGGCGATGCCCTGCGCTATCAATTTGATGGAAGTAGCTCATAATAAGTGCAGGTCTAGATTGATCAGGCTGTTGTAGCCAACGAATGATCTGTTCAATCCGTTTTTTCGGACTGGCATTGTGGCTGTAACGATAAAAATAACTAGGTGACATACCATTGACGCGAGCGTCTGACTCCGGCCAAAAATAAGTGGCTGCACGCAGTCCTTGTTGTTCTGCTAAATTCCAAATCGGAATGCCATCCAACCACGTGCTGTCATCGTATCCTTTGCCCATCCCATAAAAATCATTGCGCTCTGTATCATAAAAATAATTATCAATAATGCCGTGACGGCTTGGGTACAAACCGGTTGCTAACGAAATATGATTCGGGAATGTCTTGGATGGGTACACAGGTTCAAGATTAGCAACCGTACCCCGCTCCACAAGTTGACTCATACGAGGCGGATTGAACTTCGCAATATAGTCGTGTCGGAAGCCGTCCAGGGAAATCACGATAACCGGCGTGACATTGGCTGATCGATCGGCTTCGGCTGAATGCGCTGCGGTAGTGACTGCAGTCATTAAAACTGCCGCAAGCAAAGTGAGTTTAAACTGAAAACGCTGCACCAATATAACACCTTCTCTTAAATATTAGGGTCTAAGTCACCGTTTAAACGGATAAGTCATAGTCAGACACTGACTATATCAGCTATGATGACAGGCTGAATCAAGGAGAACGATTTCCATGCGCGTACCCGTAACCGCCCTTCAACCCCCTATTCATGCTTGGGCCGCTGAGCATAACGCAGAAACTCATGCGAGTGCACTGATTGGACAAGTTCGTGCGGTCACTGCCGTAAAACAAGCGTTGAATAGCGCAGGTCGCTATGCACATGGTTTTATTGTAACCCCAGCCGGGTTACGAACCTATGACGTCTTGAAAGAATTACAACAACAGCAGCGTTGGCAACATGCCCAGCTCTTTGACTGGGTCTATTTAGCGAACCCTAAATCAGCGCATGAGCCTGTTTGTGTAAATCTGCCTGCAGGAACCGCAAGTGATTTTTTAACTAAGTTATGGGCTATTTTGGAGGCTCCTGTTGACGCTCGGCAAGCTCCTCTAAAAGAACTTCAGGCCAAATTTTCGACCCCTCGTCTGACTGCCTACCTTGCGCAAGTAGCTGAACTGAGCTTTGCCGATTTGCCGGGTAATGAGTTAGCAACAATCATTGTTGAGCATCACGACGAAGAAGAGTTTGTGCTCTGTGACCGTGTCACTGAGGCAAGCCTGTTTGGTAGTATTCGTTTGCAGTCGGTGCAAGGAACCATTAGCTCTGATTTACATTTGATTGAAGCTGGCGCCCTACTTAAAGCGAACGGCGGTGTATTGGCCATTGATGCTGAAGAACTCTTGTCTCAACCCGGATTATGGCGAAAGTTAAAGTATATTTTGAGGACCAGTCAATTTCATTGGCCACAACCGGGTGATGCCAATATCGCTGCTTTCTACCAGCCCGAGCCGGTACCCATTCAAATCAAAATTTTGTTGCTCGGTGATCGCGATATTTATGCTCAGCTACGCGAACTTGATCGCGATTTCGATAATCTATTTCCATATCTGTGTGACTTTTCAGCACATTATCCACTGAGCACGTTGCCACTAAAGCCCTACTTTGATTATTTAGCCTATGTCCAACATGAGGCAGATGTGTTGCCGCTGCAAGCCGATGCCATGCCTTTGGTCTTAAAGTTCGCTTCACGCTTAAGCGATTACCAAACGGAGTTATCACTGGATACTATCGCGCTGATGCAGTTTTTACGTGAAGCGAACGTCATAGCGACGGCGGCTCAAGATCAAGCGATATCTGGCCAACATTTAGCGCAAGTACTCGAGCAACGCCAACAACGCGATGGCTATATTGCCGAATTAAGCCGCCGCTCAATTCTGGAAGGTCAGGTATATATTGAAACCCAGGGCTCCGTAGTTGGGCAAATCAACGGTTTAACCGTTGTAACCGCTGGTGGGAGTGAGTTTGGTGAGCCGTCGCGGATCACTGCAACGGTTCACTATGGTGATGGTGACATTATTGATATTGATCGCAAGTCGGAGCTGAGCGGAAACATTCACACTAAGGGCGTGATGATTCTCTCCGCCTATATCGCCAACGTCTTTGCGCGCAACGAAACCATGGCCTTGTCCGCAACAATCGTATTCGAGCAGTCCTATCATGAAGTTGATGGTGATAGTGCCTCTTTGGCAGAACTGTGTTGTTTACTCTCGGCGTTGGCTGAAGCACCTATTCAACAAGGTCTGGCAATTACTGGTGCTGTCGATCAATTTGGTCAGGTGCAAGCTATTGGAGCCGTAAACGAAAAGATTGAAGGTTTTTATGCGCTGTGCGCGGCGCGTGGTTTAACTGGTCAACAAGGCGTGATCATTCCCGCAGCGAACCTGAGTCAATTAAATCTAGAACCACACGTTATTGCTGCAGTGGAACGCGGTGAGTTTACGGTTTATGCGGTAAAGCATTTGAATGAAGCGCTCGAACTACTAACGCAAGCGGACCAAAAAGGTTTATACGAGAAGATCGAACAGCGTTTACGCGAATTACAGCCGCATGAGCCTTCTCCTTCCGTTTGGCAACGCTGGTTTGGTTCCTGAAAACTTGTCGGACTTGTTAAGCGTACAAGTGTTCGCTAAGCTAGCGGCACTTTTACTGCAGTCACAGATCTAAGGTGTTTATGAAACAGTCGAGTTATACCCGCGAAGAACTCTTGGCGTGTGGTCGGGGCGAGATGTTTGGCCCTGGCAATAGTCAACTTCCGCTGCCCAATATGTTGATGATGGATCGTATCCTAACTATCAACGAGGATGGCGGTGCCCACGGCAAAGGTTACATTCACGCAGAGCTCGATATCACGCCTGACTTGTGGTTTTTTGACTGCCATTTTAAAGGTGACCCGGTCATGCCAGGCTGTCTTGGTTTAGATGCCATGTGGCAGTTAACCGGATTCTTCTTAGCTTGCTTAGGTGGTCCTGGTCGTGGTCGAGCGCTCGGTGTTGGTGAAGTGAAATTTACCGGACAAATACTACCGACTGCAAAAAAGGTCAGTTATTTCATTGATATGAAACGCGTTTTAAAGCGCTCTTTGTATATGGGTATCGGCGATGGTCGTGTTGAAGTGGATGGCAAGCCCATCTACACCGCTAAAGACCTTAAAGTAGGTTTGTTCACTGATACGTCAACGTTCTAAACGTTTACTGTATGAATATAAGAAGCCCGCTGAATGAGCGGGCTTTATAGTTTCTAGAGAAGATATTTCGTAAGTTTATTGCTGTTATCAAAGTGTGGGCTCTTATCGATACAGCCCTACGCCGCGAGCTTCCATTGCATCGCGCCAACCGCCTAGCCACTGGGACCGAGCATCCTGATTTTGATATGGACACAACTCCTTGGAACGACCAGATACTCCGGCTTTGAAACCTTGTGCATGTGCACGCTCGAGGCGATCGCGTTTTTGTCTTTTCATGTTCACTTCCTCGTCCAGATTTTCTTACATTGCGTTCATGACAAGAGCATGACGTTTTTCTGTCGGCTCTATTAAATAGATAGCAACTATGGGCGGGAGTTCAATGTAAAAAACCAGCGATATTTCATGATCGAGACTAAGTCTCTGAAATAACGCTGGTTAAGTGGAAGGCTTTTTTTAGAACAATTTTTTGCTTATTTGGCGATAGACCGACGAATCGTAATAAGACCACCAATCAATAACATACCAAACAATGCGAATGGAGATGTACTGGCACCTTGACGCTCGACCAATTGTTCTTCAGCATCACAATTATTCAACTCTCCGCCGACATTGTTGAGTAGGATGGTTTTCGCGACTTGTTCTGTTTCCACTTCACCATTTTGATTGGTGTATTCATTCGGTTCCACGACGGTAGCGACAATATCGCCCTGCTCGTTGATGCCCTCTGCAGATACAATAAAATATCCCGATTCACACGAGACGGCGTCGTTCAGGTTAATAAAGCCTGCTTCTGGATTATTGAGGTCGTACATAAAACCAACGCGACGGCGTTGTGTCGATAGCGAGGCTTCGATTTCCGCACTACCAACAACAATCCCGTTATTATTAATCGCGGTAGGGATGGTGCTTGAACCGTTGAAGAAACCAGGCATCAGTGACAAGGTTTCGGTTTCAAGGTCGAAGCTGTAACCTACGTAACGCTGTACGCCTTGAATATTGGTCAACAAAAAACCAATGACCGTATTGTTGTCGTTGATGTCATCGGCGCTACCCCATAAGTATTTGTTTTCAGTTGTCACGGGAATGACTTCATCATCAACATATATAGCTGGCATTTTAATGCGGCGAGTAGCAATGTCCCCCGGGGCATCGATGTAGGTCCAGCTTTGACCCACGGCAATTCCGTTATTATTGACGGCGTACGCGAAACTCGACCAGTTCCCTAAATCAGCATCTTCGCCATCGACTTGCTCAACACGGTCCATTAAGGTGCCCAATGTTTTAGTTGAGATGACTTGTCCCTGCGCGTCTAATTGCCAGAGTGTGGCGCGCATATCATAAATACTCATATTCGTGCGAATACTCGAACTTTGGAACGGACCTGGAGCTATGTTTGAAGCAGAACTACGTTGTAATTGATACCAATATTCCCATACGCACACATAAACGGGGTCAACCGCGCTAGGCTCTTGTGCTTCAGTTTCGCATTCAGTGATTCGCTCACTCGCTACTGGTGATAATTCCATACTCATATGGCCGACAGCGAGGTTGGTATCATTAATATCAAACATAAATGATTCACCACCGAGCACTTCTGTAGCTACGGGTTCATAGGTTCGAAATGACTCGCCATCCGTCCAAATTGCACGTGCGGTAAAATCCCGCTCCGAATAGACCACAGTGGCAGCTTCGTCGGCTTCCTCTGGCGTATAGGTATGCACAAGATCACGATAGGGTGCGGTACCAGCACCGACAGCTATCCCATTCTGATTGAGCCCATAAAAATAATGGTCGGTGGTCGCTTCTCGCTCTGGAGTTTCTGTATCTGTATCTTCAAACGGCGTATAGAACTGAATCGACTGACCATCATAGACACCGCCGAAGTTGAAACTAATGCGCTGATTAACCAGAAATGGATTTCGGCTATCCTCCAATGCAGTAACGAGGTTCGTGTATTGCTCGTAACTCAACTCAAACGTTTCAGGATCTTCGATTTCGAGCGGAATTCCTGTTTGGCTTCGTGTTGACGCTGAAATTCTATCCAGATTAATTTCAATATCTTCGGGCAGTCGCCCCAATACATTAACTTGACCTTGATCGTTAATAGCAACAGGAAACAAGTTACGCACTTTATTGGGTGTCTCGAGTTCAGTTACGGTGAAAACATCGGCTGCCACCGGTTGCGTCGTAGCCATTACTATAGCGACTGATAAAGTGCATCTTGTGAAATATTTCATAGCGGAATTAACTGCTCTCTTGTTGTAAATTTTCTAGTTCATCCCAACGTTCTAGCGCCGTCAGGAGCATGATTTCGAGTTCGCTTAATCGGTTTAACACAGTGCTTGTTTCAGCTTGTGGCCGTGAGTAAAACTCTGGCTCACTGACGATTGCTGTCAGTTCCTCTTGTTCCCGCTCCAATGACTCAATCTGGGTTGGTAATTGTTCAAGCTCACGTTGTAACTTGTAGGATAACTTTTTCCGCGGTTGAGAAGAAGCCTGTGCGCCTAATTTCGCTGGTTCTGACTGCCGCATTGCAGCTTTAGTTCCCTGCCTCGCTGAGGATTCTTGTGCTTTTCGCTCGAGATAATGATTGATCTCAGGAAAACCTCCGAAAATCTCGGTTATGGTACCTGCGCCTTCAAACAGGAGAACACTCGTCGCGGTATTATTCACAAATTCCCGATCGTGACTAACCAGTATCACCGTTCCTTGATATTCAGCGATGATTTGTTCCAATAATTCAAGCGTATCGATATCTAAGTCGTTGGTTGGCTCATCGAGAATTAATAGATTACTTGGCGTTAAAAATAATTTTGCGAGTAAGGCTCGATTCCTTTCTCCACCTGATAATGCGTGCACTGGCGTGCGTGCTTGCTTCGGAGAGAATAGAAAGTCCTGTAAATAGCTGAGAATATGGCGAGTTCGACCATTGTACGTGACGTCTTGTTTACCATCGCCGACATTCTCTGCCACCGATAGTTTAGGGTCGAGTGTGGCTCGGTGTTGATCAAAATAGGCGACCTCTAGGTTCGTACCAAACTTCAACTGCCCCGAGTCTACTTTTTGTTGACCAAGAATGACTCTGATTAACGTACTTTTGCCACATCCATTCGGCCCCACTAGAGCTATTTTATCTCCACGCTGAAGCTGCAATGAAAAGTCATTGAGAATCACTTTATCAGCAAATGCTAAGCTTAAGTTTTCACCTTCAAATACTAACTTGCCGGAACGTTGCGCTTCTTGCACGGACAGCTTGGCAGAACCCTGAAGTTCACGTCGCTTCGCTCTTTCCTTCCGCAATGTTTGCAGCGCTCGCACACGACCTTCATTCCGTGTTCGACGTGCTTTTACACCTTGGCGTATCCACACTTCTTCTTGCGCAAGTTTCTTATCAAATTCAGCAGCTTGATTTGCTTCCACCTCAAGCGCTTCCTGCTTCATTTCGAGATAGCGATCGTAGTTTCCTGGATAGCTAGCTAAGTGACCGCGATCGAGATCAATAATCCGCGTAGCAAGCCGTCGAATGAATTCGCGATCATGGCTGATAAAGAGCACAGCGCCTCTAAACTCGACGAGAGTTTGCTCCAACCACTGCACCATCTCGACGTCAAGATGGTTGGTCGGCTCATCGAGCAAAAGCAAATCCGGCGCTACCACTAATGCTCGAGCCAGCGCAACACGGCGAAGCCAGCCGCCCGATAAGCTCTGCATCGTCATATCGGCGTCGAGTTCGAGTTGGGTTAAAATATTTTCAATTCGCGTTTGTAAAACCCAGCCGTTCGCAGCTTCAATTTCACTCTGCAACTCTGACAGTTCGTTCATCAGTGTATCACTTGCATCCTGCCCAAGCTGCTGCGAGACGGTGTGATAGCGCTGCAATGCTGTACCGACTTCAGCGAGTCCCTCTGCGACATAGTTATAAACCGTATCTGGAGAGTTCGCTGGCGGATCTTGTGGTAATCGCGCAACAACCGCATTATTAATCGCCTGGATGCTACCTTCATCAAGTTGGACGTCACCGGCAATGGCCTTTAGTAGTGTCGACTTGCCGGCGCCATTACGACCCACTAGACACAGCCTCTCACCTGCATCGATAACCAAGTCAATACCCGCAAAAATGGCATCATTGCCAAACGCAAGCTGGGCATTCTGAATTCTTATAATACTCATGTGGTCCTACTGCTCTTCAATAAATTGTCGTGCTTTTTGTGCATCGAATGGCCAACGCAACTCTTGATCCGTCAGTCCATTCACTAACACCGGAACCAGCCAACGGTACTCGTCGAGTAGCTCGGGTTGTTGCTCGATAGTGACCACATGCAGCCGGATCGGGTCATCGAGCTGCAAGTTATGGAGTAACTTAAGTGCGCGCGAGCATAGCTCACACTGCTGGGTTGTCAGCAAATAGAACTCACTCACGATGCGTGACCTTGAATAAATGATGAATTCCTTTATGTCGAGCAAAATCTGCTGATATCGAACGTTCGGTAAGATCTTCCGCTTGGAGAAACGCCTCAGCAAGCTCGGTTTCGTCTAACTTAAATTTACGTTTATTATTAGAAAATAAAATGATGCCATTATTACTCAACAAGCGAGCGGTAAGTTTGAGCAATTGAATATGGTCACGCTGAATATCAAGCACATCATCCATACGTTTGGAGTTTGAGAATGTCGGTGGATCGAGAAAGATCACATCAAACCGCTGCTGTGGGCGCTGTTCTCGCAGCCATTGAATACAGTCGGCTTGGAGGAATTCGTACTGACGTCCGTATAGTCCATTGAGCGTAAAGTTCCGCTCACCCCACTGCAAATACGTGCGCGATAGGTCGACTGAAACCACCTCTTCAGCTCCGCATAACGCCGCATGGACTGAGGCGCTGCAAGTATAGGAAAATAAGTTAAGCACGCGCCGTCCTTGACTTAGTCGGCCTAATTCACGACGAGCCCAGCGGTGATCAAGAAACAATCCCGTATCAAGATAGTCACTTAAATTGACTTCAAACTGTACTCCATACTCATGGACGATAGTCGTCAGGCCGCGCGGTTCTTGTTTTTGGTATTGCTGTTTTCCAGCTTGACGTTGGCGTACTTTGAGCGTCATTTTTTCGGCGGCAAATGGAAGCTCTTGAGCTAAGGTATCAATCAAGTGCCAAAGTCGGTCTTTCGCAACCGCTTCGGGGATATCTTTCGGCGCAGCATACTCTTGAATCACTAGATAATCGTTATAAACATCGACTGCGGCGTTGTACTCAGGCAAATCGGCATCGTAAAGACGCCATGCACTCACGCCCTCTTTGGCTGCCCATTTCTCTAACTTTTGATAGTTCTTTTTTAATCGATTACCAAGGTCATTCGATTGTGATTGGGTAAACTCAACTTGCTTTTCTGTTAAGTCAAAGTTTGCTAATGAGGTCTCTAGCGCACCATTCATCAGTTTGTACTTTTTCTTACTGCGTAACTTTAGGCGCTTCAACAAAGTCTCGTCACCAGCGAGTACCGACGCCTGCCAACCATTGAAATGGTGCTTTAATACCTGACCTAAACGACGATATAGCAAGAGCGTTTCAACCTCTTCTCCGAGTCGCTCACCATAGGGGGGATTACAAACCAGCAACCCTGACTCTGTAGGTGCTGTTATCGCCGCCATATCTTGAACTGAGAAGGTTAGAAATGCTGCAACGCCAGCACGTTCCGCATTGGCGCGGGCGATCCCGACAACTTGTGCATCGTAATCACTGCCATAGCCGTGAAATTTGGAATGTGATTGTGCTCGGTCAAAGCGTTCTTGTGCTTGTCCGCGCAATTCTTGCCATAGTGAGGGTTGATGTTGCTTCCAACTGCTAAAACCCCAGTGATTGCGGGTCAAGGCTGGCGCACGATCCAAAGCAACCATAGCAGCTTCGATAACCAGTGTGCCAGAACCGCAAAACGGATCCATAACGGTGGTAATAGTGGACGCCATACCCGCTCGCTTAAGTACTGCTGCAGCCAATGTTTCTCGTAATGGTGCACTGCCCTGTTGCTGACGATAGCCCCGCACATGCAAGCTTTCTCCCGAGAGGTCGAAATACCAAGTCAATGTATCTTTATGAACGTGCGCATAAATTCTAACGTTAGCATGTTTGTCCACCGAGGGACGCTCAACACCTTGTGCGCGAAAGTAATCAACAATGCCATCTTTAATGAGTTGGGCGCCAAACTGAGTGTGGCGGATTTCAGGGTGACGGCCATGAAAATCGACAATAAAGGTTTCGGTTGGGTCAAATACCTCCTGCCAATTCGTTTCCTGCACCGCAGCCGGTATGGTGCGGACATCCGTAATCGCGCATTGTCCCAATTGCAACAAAATACGGTTAGCAAACCGGCTCCATAAATTTGCCAAATAGGCTTCGCGGTGTGCGCCTTTAAACCAACAACCGCCTTGTGTTTGCTTGACTTCAGCACAACCTAATTCGATGAGTTCGTCAAACAGTAAAGGTTCAAAACCTTTAGCACAGGTCGCAAAAAGTTGCAGTTGCTGGGACATAAGATAAGTTAATCCTGTAGCGAGCGGACGTCGTAAACGTTCTCAAAGTGGCTGTTCGATGAATGGTCGCTAGTATACCGAAATTCGACTCGTCTGTATGCCATCACTCAATTTTTGCCGCCGGCACC
>DASSWH010000244.1:0-4844 GCA_035705175.1 Pseudidiomarina sp. | reverse complement strand
CAATTTGGTTATAGAATAGGTTCGCTTGCAGGTGCATCTGGTCGGTTTCAAAATGCATGCCGAGGTCAATATTGTTCGACTTTTCTTCAACTGGGGTGCGATCGCTTGGTTCTACATGGTAGGCATGGTCTCCTTCTTGATGGAGTTCATAAACCAGCCCCAATTCGTAGGTTTGCGTTGCTAAATGAGTCCCATCAGAGAACAGTTCACTACCCGATGGTGCGCGTTGGGCATGACTCAAGTTGACCGCGAACTGAATTTGTTGCGTTGCTTGATAGGTAAAACCTAATGATGCCGATAAAGGTTGAAACGATAAACTCGAGTATGGATTTCCAGCCAGTGTTGGCGCATCAACGTCAACTTGTTCGAAGCGGATGCCCCCCTGCCAGTTCAGGTCACCAAATTGCTGTTCCACTAACCAGAATAAGCCATGACGTGTCGTTTCTGAAGGTGGTGTATAAGCCTCCTCACCAAAAGCGTTTAAATCTTGATCGAAATAGTGATAACCAAAAGCGCCACGCCATCCTGAGATCGGTTCATGGGTGAGCGTCACACGCAATTCATTCTGCTGGTTTTGGAAGGTGCTCGCTGGCGCGCCGTCTTCAATTTCCTGATGCTGGTAGTCGGTGAAACCATATCGCACCTCGGCTTGTTCGATTCCGCTCCAAGGCTGGTAAAGACCAGCGTGAAATTGAATTCGATTTTGCCACAGCGTTGCGAATGGACCGGCTTCCTCCATCACGTCGTCGGTATGCGCTTCAGCATCATGTTCGTCAACGCCATGTTCATCACCATGCTCTTCATGTTCGTCGCTTTCCTCATGCCCATGGTGATGGCCTGGAATACCATAATCTTGCTCGAGGCGACCATAGGCAACACCGGCGTAACCGTCATCAAACAGGTAGCTGACGCCGAAGTTAGCGCCTTGTGCGTCAATGAAGCTATTCTCAACCGTATCTTCGACTTCACCTTCATCATTTGTGAATGAAGGCACATCATAGTCGTCAGAGCGTCGCTTAAAGCCATCGAAATGCCATACAGTATCTTTATGATCGGCACTAAAGCCGACGGTTCCCTCACGAAGATTACTTGCCGTATCAAAGCGAGTGCCGTAAAAGCCGCGCGAACCACCGACAGGTTCTTTGGCAATTCGATTGTCGACCACGTTCACGATACCGCCGATGGCGCCGCTACCATAAAGCAGTGTCGCCGGGCCACGTAATATTTCAATCTGTTCTGCTACTGAGGTTTCGGTCGTGACGGCATGGTCGGGACTGCTTCGTGATACATCACCGCTATCGAGACCGTTTTGAGTGACTTTCACGCGTGGTCCATCCAGGCCCCGAATGATTGGGCTACTGGCCACCCCAGCAAAATGAGTTGAACTAATGCCAGGCTCATTCTCAAGCGTTTCACCGAGCGTGTGTGCATGTTGTTCGCGCAGCTCATCGCCAGCAATCACGCTCACGGGTTGTGCCGAGCTAATTTGAGTACGCGCAAGCGGGCTAGCCGTAATCACAATAACTTCAGGCTTGTCGCTGTCATGATGCACTGATTCTTGGGTTTCTGCTTGAGCGTTTACTAATGGGCTCCAGCTTCCAGCTATTGTGGCTGCGATAACGACTGCGAGTGGATGTCGGCGAAACATGGCTTACCTCTGCTACGGTGGCGATTTATAGTTGGAAACATCACGTGAGTTGTCTAACTCACTCATGGTTATGTAATGTTATAATATAACATATCATCAGCGCAAATCGGATCACAAGTACTTTTATCGTCATGAATTGTCCTTTGGTCGTGTTCTTGGGCTAGCGCATAGAATTGCTGCGGGATATAACTAGTCAGCTCGCTTTGGCTTGGATAGACTGAGCGACGAACATTCTCTCAACTGTTACGGATAAAGTTATGAAACCATTATTGAATCGCTCCAATCGAACGCGATTATTGGCTTGGTTTGGTGCAGCTTTTGTCGCAACGAGCCTTGCCGCCTGTGGCGAGCAAACGACGACGCAGTCAGTCGATAGTACGAATCCAATGCCGACGGCTCACGCGGCCTCATTACAGGCCCATTTAGAATTTCTTGCCAGTGATGCACTGGAAGGTCGCGATACAGGCAGTCCCGGTCATGAAATTGCCGCGCAATATATTGCTGCACAATTCAAGCAGCTCGGATTACAGCCAGCCGGCGATAACGGCACCTACTATCAACGCATAAAATTTCGCCGCAGCTTTTTAAAAGAGAATAGTGCGACCTTCTCCATTGACGATGGTGATGACGTGATCAGCTTGGATTATCCCAAAGAGTTTTTGACTGGACCGAGCGTTTACAGCGAAAAAGATGAGATCACTGCACCGTTGGTGTTTGTTGGCTATGGCCTCGTTTCCGACGTTTTTGATATTAATGATTATGCCGGCCTCGATGTTGACGGCAAAATTGTCGTGATGTTGGCAGGTCGTCCAGAGGATTTACCGAGTGAGGAGGGCGCGCACTTAAATAGCAGTAAAGCAAAATTTGCGGCTGAGCGCGGCGCCGTCGGAATTATCACATTGCATACCCCTGCACGAGAAGCAGTAAGACCTTTTGAAGTCAGCATTATGTATCAGCGAGCACCAACAGTGCGCTGGCTGGAACCAAATGGTGAACCTAATGTTGCTTATAAAAATATTGCCGCATCGGCCTATGTTCATCACGAAGCTGGTGCGCAATTGTTTCGCAATGCACCACAAACGTTAGCTGCAATATTCGAACAATTGGAAGCTGGGGAGTCACCGCAAGGTTTCGATATGGGGGTAACGGCTTCATTGTCGAGAGAGTCGCGGCATGAAGAGATCAGTAGTCCCAATGTCGCTGCCATTTTACCTGGCAGTGATCCAGAGCTCGGTGATGAGTATGTGTTGTACACGGCTCACTCAGACCATATCGGTATTACTAAAGATTTGAGTCAAGATGACCACATCAATAATGGTGCTATGGATAATGCTTCCGGTGTATCGGTCATGCTTGAAACCGCTCGCATGTTTGCAGAAGCAGAAACCGCCCCGAAACGCTCTATTCTTTTTTTGGCCGTGACGGCTGAAGAGCGCGGGCTGCTGGGTGCCGATTACTACGCACATAATCCGACGGTACCGATGAGTCAGATTGTCGCGAATGTCAACTTAGATATGCCGGTTTTGTTGTATGACTTTGCGGATGTGATCGCATTTGGTTCCACTCATTCCACGTTGGGCGAATCTGTGGCTCAAGCTGCGGGTAAGTTTGGCATTGAACTGAGTGAGGACCCGATGCCTGAACAGGCGATTTTCACTCGCTCTGATCACTATGCATTTGTGAAAAAGGGCGTCCCTGCAGTTTTTTTAATGACTGGCTTTACCGCTAAAGATGAAGATCAAGATGGCGGTAAAATTTGGGGGGAGTTTTTCGCAGAGCATTATCACCAGCCGAGTGACCAACCGAGCCTCCCCATTAATTATGAAGCCGGTGTGGTTTTTACCAATATTAACTATGCCATTGGTCGGCAGGTTGCCAACGCGCCAGAGCGACCACGTTGGCTTCCTGATTCTTTCTTTGCCCGCTTAGACTAAATAGGTGAGCCGGGTGGCAATGGTTGTGCTGGTTCAAGCGGCCATTGTCCCCGGGTAAACCAACTCTCTAATGCATTCAGCACGAATGCCTGTGTTGCAGACTCAGTCGCGTTGTGCCACTGGTCTCGTTGGTTGATTAAGAACGCTTGTAACTGTGCTTGCAACAATGGGTTCGCGGTCGCCGCTTGATAACTGTGTACGATAGCGGTGAGCGTGGTAAGCGCAAGTTGTTGCTCAAGAGCAGTAGCTGCTGTTTGCTGAGCTGGTTGCAAGGTCGTTTCGGCGATCCCGCTCAGCACCGTTGCCACATCTGGAATGCTTTCATCGTACGCATGTTGTTGCTGTAATCGCCCCAGACGCTCCGGATGCAAAAGTAAATTCAACGAGAACGCGGCACTGCTGCTGGCCATGGCATGCGCGTCTGGAATTAATCCGGTTGCGCCGTGGAAGTGCTCTCGACTCATTGGTTCGCCATAGGCGAGTGGCTGTAACCAAGCCATAATCGCTGGGCTGAGGGCAAGTGTATCCGCATCAATAGTGCGGAGCAGTTGCCGTAAGGCTCGTTGTTGTTGACTTCCATTTACCGCGCGCAGTGGTTCTGCAGTACCATCATTCACCGCATAGTCATAGTGCACACCACCGAGCATTTTTACGGCTGCTTCAGTTTGATAGCGATGCAGTAAATACATGGGTACAAAGATGTCACGGAGGCGACTCACTGGCTCATTGGGTGCGAGGTTGGCCAAGCCAAAGTTATCAAGTGCAGTGCGCCGAACGGCTAATATACGTTCAAGCTCGGTAACAGCATCACTGCCGTTATCCCACAAATGTGCGTCTGGATGCGCACCTCCGGTCGCGCGCGCGTCGCGATCCGAAATGTAACCTAACCCCAGTCGTCTATTTTGTGCTATCACCTCACTCGTCGGCTCAGTGCCATAACCGTAGAGGATGACACGTTGATCCCAGAGCCCGATACCTTCTTTATAAGCTTGTGCGAGCGTTAATCCATTCGTGTCCGTATCAATGCTCACCAACGGGTGCGGGTAGTCCATGACCGAAGCGCGGTCATCGGCACTGGCTGCAAAATTATGCGCGATGCCGAGCGTATGGCCAATTTCGTGTGCCGATAGTTGGCGAATGCGTGCCAGCGCCATCGCCTCAACCGCGGCTACTCGTTGCTCCCGCTCAGCGGCAGTCCGTTGGTCGGAGTAGGGCGCTAACAAACCTTGCGCAATTTTCATATCTTGCCGGACTCGCAGTGA
>DASSWH010000243.1:0-6643 GCA_035705175.1 Pseudidiomarina sp. | reverse complement strand
TTCGTGTTGCCATTCGTAAGCTGCAAGTGGGCGATGTGCTAGAAGTCATTGCTGACGACCCAGCCACCACGCGCGATATTCCGAGCTTTTGCCGCTTTATGGATCATGAGCTACTAGCCGCGGAGACGTCTGCTGCGCTTTATCGCTACCTAATCCGCAAGCAGTGATTGGCGGCGAAGAGCGTTGGTCGTTGTTCGACGTGAAGCAGCTACTGGCTACTAGATATTAGCTATTAGAAAACCAGATTGGCTCGCAAGACTCACGAACACAATGCTACAGCCAGAAATACCACGATCTATGTTTTCTAATAGCCAATAGTCAATAGCCAGTAACGTTATTTTGCGAAGAAGCGGCGTTCGATTGCGATGCCGATAATGCCCCCGACGAACAGAAATAGTCCGAGAGCTTGCAGAATGCCATTGATGGGCCTCATCTGCTCTACATTTCTGGAAATGTAATACGTCCGCTGAAAGTCAGGGGAAGTGGCTTCCTGTGCAGGGATAGTGAATTGAAGGCCACGGTTTTCAGGCAAAATAAGCGTGTGCGGATTTTCTCGCTTCGCCATTTTTGTTCGCATCTCTATGCGTTTGTCTGCGGACTCATTTGCGTACATATTGTGCCAAATATCAAAGTAATTGGGATTCTCACCGGGCAACAAAATTCCGGGGGAGATGTATTGATAGGCTTGCTCTGGGAAGAGGAGCTTGGTGTAGCCGAGATAGAACAAGGGCACCGAAAGTGCGACTAGTAGACTACACGTCAATAACCACGAGCGGCGATGGCGATGATGGGATGAGGTTTGCTCACGCAGATAGGCATCTACGCTGGGTATCTGTCGGAGTCGGCCTTGCACATAACTGGGGTCAAACTGGGCGATGACAAACTCTAGTGTGATATCCAGAGCGCCGAGCCAAGCATTCAGAATTTCGGTTGAAGGCAGCGAACGGTCGCTCTCGAGCTTGGATAGGTACGATTGCTCAATTCCCATCTGCTCAGCAAGTTCTGCCTGACTGCGATCCAATTCTATACGTTTTTCTTTGAGGAGTTCACCAAGGGTCATTGCTTCCATTCCTTCTGGTTGATTATTCCAGTTTAGTCTTGGCTATTCTTAGAGACATAAAAACAGGAATATTCAGGAATAGGAAGGAATATTTAGGGTGCGGCACGGAATGGCAGTGAACAGTGAACGGTAAATAGAGAACAGAAGACCCACTTGCTCTGTTTTCCTATTACCTGTTCACCATTCACTGTTTACTCGAGGGGTTATACCCGTTCGTAGACCGTTGCGATACCTTGGCCTAGACCAATACACATCGTTGCCAGACCCAGCGTTGCATCTTTGTCTTCCATCAGGTTGATGAGCGTGGTGGAGATCCGCGCGCCTGAACAACCCAGTGGGTGACCGAGAGCAATGGCACCGCCATTGAGGTTCACTTGGTCTTCCATGATATCGAGAATGCCAAGACCTTTGAGTACTGGCAGTGACTGCGCAGCAAAGGCCTCGTTGAGCTCGAATAAATCGATATCTTTAATGCTAAGACCCGCACGCTTCAAAGCTTTTTGCGTGGCTGGAACTGGACCGTAACCCATAATAGATGGATCACAACCAGCTACTGCCATAGAGCGAATCTTCACCCGTGGCGTTAAGCCTAATGCTTTTGCTTTGTCGGCGGACATAATCAGTACCGCGGCAGCACCATCAGACAAGGCTGATGACGTACCGGCAGTCACGGTACCATTGACCGGATCAAATACCGGACGCAATGCCGCTAAACTTTCAACGGTGGTTTCTGGGCGAATGACTTCGTCGTTTTTAATCATGCGCAGAATACCGTCAGCGTCATGTCCTTCAATCGGCAGGATCTCTTTGGCAAAGCGACCTTCGACGGTAGCTGCATGAGCGCGTTGATGTGAACGGGCACCGAAAGCGTCTTGCGCAGCGCGGTCGACTTCAAATTTACGTGCCAGCAATTCTGCTGTCATACCCATCATGCCAGCAGCGCGCGCGACTGATTTGTTCATGCCCGGATGGAAATCAATGCCATGGTCCATCGGCACGTGGCCCATGTGTTCAACGCCACCAGCAATGAAGATTTCGCCGTCACCGGCCATAATCGCTCGGGTCGCGTCATGAATAGCCTGCATGGACGAACCACACAGACGGTTCACAGTAACTGCAGCAACTGAATGTGGAATACCTGCAATTAGCGCAGCGTTACGCGCCACATTGAAGCCTTGCTCCAAGGTTTGCTGAACACAGCCCCAGTAGATGTCTTCAAGCTCATTAACATCGACCTGCGGATTACGTTCAAGTAAGCCTTTCATTAAATGTGCAGATAGATCTTCTGCACGAACATTGCGGAATACACCGCCTTTCGAACGCCCCATGGGCGTCCGGATACAATCGACAATCACTACGTCTTTCATCATTAACTCCGTAAGCCTGTGTTAGCCCGCAAGGTAGGATTTACCTGACTTCGCCATGTCGCGTAAGCCGTCGGTCACTTGATACATTTCACCTAAGTGCGCATAACTATCGGCTAATTCAACGAACTTGGCTAAGCCCATGGTCTCGAGATACCGGAATGGACCACCGCGGAATGGCGGGAAGCCAAGACCGTACAGCAGCGACATATCGCATTCGGCAGCAGAAGCGACGATACCTTCTTCAAGGCAACGCACGCATTCATTGACCATTGGCACCATGCAGCGCGCAATAATTTCGTCGGCGCTGAGCTCTTTACCACTGATTCCAAGCATTTCGTAAACTTCCGGGGCTTTCTCTTTGGTGGGGCGACCTTTCTTGTCCACACCGTAGTTGTAGAAGCCTTTGCCATTCTTCTGACCGTAGCGTTCGGCAGCTGCCAATTTCGCAATCGCGCTGTTTTCACCACGAGGCATCCGTGATGGGAAGCCGTCTGCCATGACCACGGTACAATGATCAGCCGTATCAATACCGACAACGTCTGACAAGTAGGCTGGACCCATGGGCCAACCATACTGACGCTCCATGACCTTATCGATACCGGCAAAATCGACGCCTTCGTCAACCATGCCAGCGAAACCAGCTAGGTAGGGGAACAAAACGCGGTTGACCAAAAAGCCTGGGCAGTCGTTGACAACAATCGCGGTTTTACCCATGCGCGACGCATAAGCGACCACTGCAGCAACAGTTTCATCAGACGTTTTTTCGCCACGAATCACTTCAACCAATGGCATTTTGTGCACTGGGTTAAAGAAGTGCATGCCGCAGAAACGCGATGGGTCTTTCAAGTTCTTCGCCAGGCGGTCAATCGAGATAGTCGAAGTGTTCGAAACGATAATGGCATCGGCATCGACCACACTTTCCATTTGCGCTAGGACTTTGCCTTTCACGTCTGGATTTTCGACCACAGCCTCAACCACAATATCGACATCCTTCACGCTCTCATCAAGCAGCGTAGGGGTGATTGATGACAACACTTGCGCCATTTTCTTATGGTCAATTTTGCCACGCTGGACCAGCTTGCCAAGAATTTTACTCGCTTCGTTCATGCCTAAATCAAGGGCGTCTTGGCGAATATCCTTCATGACGACAGGCACGCCTTTATAGGCAGACTGGTAAGCAATACCGCCACCCATAATGCCAGCGCCGAGCACGGCAGCACGTTTAATTTCTTTAGTTGCGACTTTGGCAGCTTTCTTCGCTTTGCCTTTGACCATTTGGTCCGCCATGAAGATACCGACTTGCGCGCGGCATGCATCAGTCTGCGTCAAGCCAACAAAAGCTTCATTTTCAGCATTCAGGGCTTCTTCACGATGGTGGCGTGCACCTTGCTCAATGGCTTTGATTGCGGCATGAGGAGCAGGGTAGTGTTTACCCGCTTTGGCTGCGACCATCGCTTTTGCGGTCACAAACGTCATCGTTAATTCGGTATCGTTGGCTTTTAACGGCTCGAGTTTTGGCTGGCGCTTCGCCTGCCAATTCAAGTCACCGTCAGCCGCTTGTTTAGCAATGGCTAAAGCGGCATCACGCAGTTTCTCTGGCGCTACAACCGAGTCGACTAAACCTAACTTCAATGCGTCATCGGCACGGTTATTTTTACCCGTGGTGATGCACTCAAGAGCGTTGTCTGGACCAATGATACGCGGTAAACGCATGGTGCCACCAAAGCCTGGAATCAATCCCAACTTCACTTCGGGTAAGCCGATGGTTGCTGTGGTGTCGGCAACACGGTAGTCACAGGCGAGAGTCGCTTCGCAACCGCCACCTAACGCGAAACCAGTCACGGCAGCAACCGTAGGTACTGGCAAATCTTCGAGTTGGTCGAAAACGCGCGAGGCCATGGCAACCCATTTTTTGGTTTGCTCAAGGTCGGCAAAAAGCGTTAAAAATTCGGTAATGTCAGCACCAACAATAAAGGTTGGTTTGCTGCTCGTAACAATGACACCGCGCAAATCTTTGGTGTCCGCCAACGCTTTCAGCGCAGTACTGAATTCTTCCAAGGTTTTCTGGTCAAACTTATTAACCGAACCGGCTGCTGCGAATTGCAAATCCGCGATGCCGTCGTCGATAAAGTCGACCCGAATGCTATCACCCTGATAAATCATATTGTTCTCCTACTGATTCTCAGATTGCTTTCGGCTATGCTGTTCTAAAGGTTTGACAGAGTTTGGCCCGAATGGGTCAATTTTTCAATGATTTTTTAAACGAGCGTTTGAAAGTTATGCAGAAGCATCCAGTTGTATTCGGTCGTACGCTCCTCATGGTATCGCTTGTTAGTACGGCTTTGAGTCTTGTAAGTTCAATTGCTGTGGCGGAGCCCAGAATTAAAGATCCAATCCGAGCCGAATTTCCGCAACGCGAGCAGCAGCGGGAGTGGTTTATGCAAGCCGAGTATGCGGCGAAGCGCGGACGGTTGGCGGAATATCAACAACTTCTCGATCAACTCGGCGATTACCCGTTAGTCCCTTATCTTGAATTAACTCGTCTGCAACAAGTGGGCTATCTCGCCAATGAAGACCGGGTATTGGCCTTCCTCGAGGCCTATCGTGACAGCCCCATGGATTGGCAGTTGCGACAACCGTGGCTCGATTACCTCGCTCGTAAAGGCGAAAAGCGGCGGTTTGTTCGTGATTTTAAGGCGCCAGGCTCAACCGAAAACCAATGTCGTTACTTACGTTATCAACATGACCTCGAACTGATTCCGACCGATGCTTTGTATCGAGCTGTCGACCAATTGTGGCTGACGGGCTCATCACTGCCGAAAGCTTGTGATTCTTTATTGAAGCAATGGGCCGATGCAGGGCAACGCACCACCGATAAAGTTTGGGCGCGATTACAACTCGCTGCTGAAGATGGTAAACATACGCTAGTTCCCTATTTAGGTGGGCTCTTGCCCAATGATATGGGCTATTTGGCTGAACATTATCACCGTGTTCGTCGTGACCCTTCGCAGGTCACTCGATTCGACTATTTAACCGGAAGACATCCGGGCCACGAAGCCCAAATCGTGACCTATGGGTTTAGTCGATTGATCTGGCGCGATCCTGATCGGGCATTGCGGTTTATCGATCGTTTACCTAAGCATGTCATTTTATCGGACGAGCAACGGACATTCTTAGAGCAGCGATTTGCCGTTGCCTTAAGTTCGAAGAATCACCAATATGCCGCGGCTTGGCTCGCTCGTCTCGATGCCAACGAACATACGGAACAAACACTCCAATGGCAATTAGGCGAGTGGGTACGAGAAGGGAAATGGCAAGCCATTCTCAACTTTGTTAACGCAGCGCCACCATCTGCAGGGCAACCGGAATGGCAGTATTGGGCTGCACGAGCTGAGTCTCAGCTAGGCTTTGAACAACGTGCGGAAGCGCGTTATCGGTTACTTGCCGACCAACGCAATTATTACGGATTTATGGCGGCTGCAAGACTCAGCATTCCATTTTCACTTGCAGCGAACCCAGTTGATTTAAGTGCCGACGAAATCGCAGCGGTCAGGAAACTACCAGCGGTACAGCGAGCTTATGAGTTCCTGCAAATGCAGCGGTATATTGACGCACGACGCGAGTGGTTTAGCTTGCTTGGGCAATTAACCGGTCGCGAGCAAATCGCTATGGCAGTGCTTGCACACCAATGGGGTTGGCATGACCAAGTCATTTATACCCTTGGTCAGCTAGGAGAATTTGATGCAGTCGAACTACGTTTTCCGGAAGCCTATTTAGATATTCATGAAAATTTTGCACAACGTGTTGGGATCGATACAAATTGGGCGTTAGCTATCTCTCGTCGAGAAAGTGCATTTCGCCATGATGCGGCCTCGGGTGCCGGTGCACATGGCTTGATGCAATTGTTACCTAGTACCGCTGAGTATTTAGAGCGAGAACCTTTGTCGGTTGCAGAACTTCATCATGCGCCGACCAATGTGCGACTGGGTACACAATACTTGGCTGAGCTCAAAGGGCGTCTGGGTGACAATTGGATGCTTGGCACGGTTGCATATAATGCCGGAATATATCGAGTATTCGACTGGCTTCCAGATGAGCCGATTGCCGCGGATCGTTGGATTGAGACAATTCCATTCAAAGAAACGCGTGACTATGTGAAGAATGTCTTGGTGTATCAGCAGATCTATCGCACCTTACGCAACGACAATGATGAGGC